>JAAYPF010000036.1 GCA_012519925.1 Clostridiaceae bacterium | reverse complement strand
TTGGACTAAGAAAAGGACAAAATGTTCAAGGGGGTTAATGCCCGTACTTGAATGTCCCATTTGTTCATGCTTAACATATGAATGTGTGGATTAAAAAAGTCCGCCCGATAGGGCGATAAGTTCAGGTTAATAAGCGGTTATGATCTTGTTGAAATAATCTTGGAACACTATGAAAAACTCGATTCAAAGTATAAGGCGATAATTCCTTTAAAAAATGTATATATCCCTGTTCAGGTTGATGCAGAAGATTAAAGTAATGATTATATTTGGAAAAGCAATGGAATGATAAATTAATTATGCATAGAATATGAGAGGTTAAAAATGATAAATATTGATCGTTGGTTTTTAGATTTTTCAAAAAATTCAGTGAATATAGATAATATAGAGGGTCTTAATAGATTTATGAAATTTCTTGAAGAACATCAGTATCAAGTTGGAGAAAAAACGTCTTTCTATGAGTTTTCTGAAGAGCCCCAAAGTAAAGAATTTAGAGCAAACTTATATTATGGATACTTAAAAAATATAAAGTTTGAACTTGGAGCCGATAAGCAACCAAAAGAAGATGAGCCATTTGTAACAATTCTAATAGGTTCTAATGGTACAGGAAAAACAAGAGCATTAAGTATTATAGAATCGATTTTTCAGGATTTAAATACCCTTAAAACCAAAAAAAGAGACTTGGTAAACTTGAGTACAACGTTAAATATAAAATAGGAGATTTGTTGCATGATATTACTATCAAAGAAGATAAGATGGTTTTTTTAATCAATGAGAACAAAGTTTCAATAAAGGAAGTATTATTGCCTAATAAACTACTTGCATGCTCTTTTACTGTTGATGATAAATTTACTTTTAAATCATATAGTGAATTAGATGATGACAATAATGAGTTCTATGAATATTTAGGAATAAAAAGTGCATCTAATGCTGTACATGTAGGTGCAGCATCTAAGAAACTTGCACTTAATATTATCAAGTATAAAGATGATATTATGTTTTTGGATAAGCTTCATAAAATACTTTATTTTTTAGGTTTATCACCAATTTTTAAGCTTAAATTTAGAATAAATAATGATATGTGTAATGCAAGTGGTATTAATTGGGAAGAGATCAATAAATCAATTGAAAAGAAAAACAAAAATAAAAACGAAGCTGATAGGTTAATACAGGATGAGGATAAAAACGTTTACTATGATTATCTGAAAAAAAAGGAAAGGGAGTATATAGCTGAAAGAAATTCTCCTAATTCGAGTTTGATAGAAATTAATTACGAAATAAATTCGGAAGAACCGCTAATTGATACTCTTAAGGAAGAATTGGAAATAGTGTATATTCTTATAAAATTAAAAGTTCTAGTTGCACAAGGAATCGAGTTTAAGAAAAAAGAATTTTTCCGTGTTGAATTAGCTAGTTCTGGTGAAAATCACATGCTATTTGAAATGATAAATATTTTGTCCTATGTTAAAGAAAATTCATTAATATTAATAGATGAACCAGAGATAAGTTTACATCCAAATTGGCAATATAAATATGTTGAGTTGTTGAATGATATTTTTAATAACAGTTCATGTCATTTTATAATAGCTACACATTCTCATTTTATAATATCAGACTTAAAACCTGACTCTTCATCGATACTAAGTCTTACGTATAATGATCAAGGAAGTATTCAAACAGAATTACATGATGAGAAAACATATGGGTGGTCAGCTGAAGATGTTTTATATAATATCTTTAGAATGAAAACAGTTAGAAACCATTTTATTGAACAAGATTTAAGAAAAGTACTTGGACTAATATCTGCAAAATCGAAAGAATTTTCAGAAATCAAAAGAATTCTGGTGAAATTAGAAAAACTATCTATAAAAAGTGAAGATCCACTAAATTTGATTATAGATGAAATAAAGGAGTATCTGGGAGAAAATGATTAAACAAATAAAAGGGGTCATTAGCTTTACTGATGCTGAAAAAAATTATATAAAATCATTAGGAGAATTGAACGGTAATATGTGGAAGTGCAATGATGAAGAAATGGAAGAATTGAAATCAAATATTAGAGAGCGGTTATGTGAATTACAAGGTTTAAGATGTGCATATTGTGGATTTAAGTTAGGAGTTACAAGTAATGAAGAAATTGAACATATCGCTCCAAAAGGCAAAATAGGCAAAAGGGTATTATATCCTAAATTTATGTTTACAGAGAAAAATTTAGTACTATCATGTCACTACTGCAATGGGTTTTCAAAAAAGGGTACATTTGATACTATAGAAACTTATTGTGATGAATATGAAAAATGTACGTTTAAAATTGTACATCCATATTTTGATGATCCTGAGCAGCATTATGAATTTACTAGTGGGGTAAGATGTATTTTAATAAAAATTAAGAATAATTCAAAAAAAAGCAGAAAAATCAATAAAAATATTTAAATTAGATTCTATCCAGCATTCAGAAGAAAGAGCAAAAGAATATATTAACGAGTACTTAAACAATACTATGCCTATAAATGAATATGAAAAGTTGCTGGAAAGAAGCATGCTATATAAATGAAAGGTTTTATATAAATCAAGTGGATTAGATAGAAGTAAATGCAAGATACAAGGGGGAAAAATATGAAATGTCCTCCGAACTGCCATCGTGGTGTCGCAAGGATTCAAACAACGTGGGAACAGGGTGAAACCTATATAAAACTGCTTGTACATGTGGAGAAAAAAGCAGAATTATTGCAGCAAATTGGAGAAGATGCCATATGAGTTTGACTTCAAGGGATTTAATTGTAACGTTTAAATTTTAGAGACTGTGAGGTTAAAATGAGAGAAATGGATAATCTGCAAGTTGAACTTCAACAATACAACGAGAGTACGTTTAATTCAGTGTATGACCTCGATAGGATAATCTATGACTTGGACAGCCATGTAGATTTGCTATCAAGCCAAGCGGATAAAATCGACTACTTGGTTTCTATCGGTAGTGGGGTGCTGTGCGGGCTGCTCGACATTATTTGGGTTGGTAACTTCAGCTTGGAACGTGGTCGTAATATTGCGAGCGATGAAATAGATAGCTTTGTCACAAAAACGGCGAAGTTACTGGGTTGCAAAAACGATGATTTAGTGTCAGCTGTCAAATTTCTCGAAAAGAAATTCCCGATACCGAGCGACGGCAATACACCTGACTTTGGTGGCGGATTGCAGCACCATCTACGTGATTTTGCTCACCATCCAACGATTGTGGGGCTGATGTTTTCACTCCTTACGCAATTTACTTACAAGTCATACGGTACAGATGTTAACGGAGTTTTTATGATTGTAGATGTTCCGGAAGTGAGCAAAGCTTTCATTGGAAATGACGTACCATCAAAAATACTTTTTGGAACGATTACTTGGTTTTTTCACCTCGTGAGCGATATGGCGGGTTCAAGTAATTCTGTAGGTAAGAGCGGTGGAACAGGAATACCCGGACCCCTGCTTGCATTAGCAAAAGAACTATCTGTACTTCAGATTTTTAAGAACATAAATGTCGGCGACAATACCCTATCAGTATTTTTGTCAAAACTCTTTAATGGCACTTTGCTTGCAAAGCACGATGAATCTGGCACTATTATCAAACACACAGTGCTGAAGTTTGATTTGCGTGGCGAAATTGGTCTTGGAGTTGAAATTGGGCGACAGGCAATCCCAGTTATAGCAAATGAGTGTATTGTCAGAAGTTTCTATCTCATACGCCGACTTGCTCTCGAAATAAAAGAAAACGAAATTAGCTCGCTCAAGGACTTTAAAAAGATTGACTGGGGAAAAGTAATGCCATTGAATAATCCCACAATAACCAGAATGATTACAATTGCAACAGGCGTGTTTACTACCGTTGATGTCGGTGAAGCAATTATCACTCAAAAATACTGGCTGTCTATCAATTATGTTGGTGTTGGACGGTTCGCCGTTGCTATCGGTGAGGATGTTACTTGGTGTTTGAAAGCTAGAAGCGTCAAGAAAATAAAGAAAGTGTATGAGGATATTAAACGGTTTGCATACACGCAATCCGATGAAAAAACTTATGAAAGGATAGGTGCCGATATGAATGATGATAAACTGGGCTTAACCATTGGCCAAGTAGAGATTCTGTACAACCTAGAATACTACAAAACTCTAAATGACATACGATCCACAAAAGTAGTTATCAACAACGAAGGTGTAAAGAGTCTGAAACAGGAATGGCTTGATGAGTGGAAAAAGCTCATCTCAAAAGGTTTTTCAAGTTTCTTGCAAATTGAGGGTGCTGAACTTTACTGGTATACAGAGCAAGAGTTAATTCAGAAAATAGAGGAAAACGAGCCGCGAAACACATGGTTTCGTTTGGTTCTGCTTGAAACAATTCTTTTTGAGCCCTATTATTCTCTGGGACTTGAAAAAGACAAAAAAGGTAATGAGATACCGAGCAAGAAATATAGAGGTCTGCAAAACATAATTAACGGCTACAATAAAGGCAACGGCGATGACTACATAGATTCGTTTTTCTCGGGAAGCTATTACTCGAAAGGATACATCAAAAGGCTTCGCAAGTGCTATGACAAAGTTCTCCGAGAACTTAATGAAGTTCTCAAAACAGTTATTAAATCATTGTCTATCACGGCAGTAATAGCGATTGCCACTATTGCAACAGCAGGTGCATTTGCTCCAGCAATTGCTGTTGCACTGGTGGGTTCGAATTTTGCCGGGCTTAGTGGAGCTGCATTAACAAGTGCTTGTCTTGCTTATCTTGGGGGTGGTGCAATTGCTATAGGTGGTGCTGGTATGTTTGGTGGCACAATAGCTATTGTGGGCGGCGGTGCGGTTCTCGGATTAGGTGTCGGTGCTGGTGTCGGGGGTGCTGTCGGTGCTGCTGGCTTGCTTGGAAAGCAAAATACTATTTTACAATCTGCAAAGCTCCTTGTTTCAGTCAGAGAAATTTTCCTAAATGACGAACACGATACTGTTTATTCAAACAGCGTATATGAGAAATATGTACAGAACATTATGGATATCGAAAAAGGTATTGTCGAATTAAGACTTGAAGCAGATGTGGCGAATGGTAAAGAAAAGAAGGAAATCCAAAGCAAGATAAAAAAAGCCGAAGAGTCCGTTGAGGCTATGAAAATCGCAAGAAAAAATTTGAGAAAGTTTATGAGTTCCTTCGAAGAGGGATTAGCCCAAGGATAGAGTTGCATATGCTCGAAACTCGAAGTGGAACCCTACTACCACATCCACATTTCTTTGATGAAATTTTGCAGAAAATATAGGTCTACTTGGAGAAGCTCTTGGTATTAATTTGAAAGTTTTTCTGTAGAACATGATGTTGGTGCTTTTTCTCTTGATATTTTTGCAAAAGATACTGATAACAGCAATATTGTTGCTATTGAAAATCAGCTTGAAATAACAGACCATAGCCATCTTGGACAGATCATAACCTATGCTTCAGGTATTGATACAAAAACAGTAGCTGAAGATAAAGAAATGCTGCTTTGGGCAATTTCCAAACTCAAAAATTATAGAAATTGCTTTATGGAGTATTTAAAGTAAAGAAGAATTGGATGTAATGGAGAGGAGTGATTGTAATGTGGTTTCAAGAGAAAGCAAAAGACCATTTGTCAAGCTATAAGCTTAATACTTTGCATATTGAAAAATGCGGAAAATGGGAGACAAACAAGAAAGAATACCAGCATATATTACCGGAAGATTTAAAAGATTACAATATCCTTGAAACTTACAGAAATGATTTTTTTAAATATTTGTCTGATAGTAAATGTATTAAGTTACATAAGGATTTTAAACATCTAAATTCTTCTCAAGCAATGTGCTTCAATTTCTTTTTTCCTCTAATTCATGAAAACAAACTTAACATAATAGGTGAGATTTTTGGAGATGCAAGCGGTATTAGTGGCAGCAAGTTTGAACATGTGATATCTCCTAAAGAAGGAACAAATTTTGATTTCTATATAGAACTTCAATCAGGAAGAAAAATTTACTTTGAAATTAAGTATTCTGAAACTGAATTTGGTAGAGCTGTTAAAGATGAAAGACATATTAAAAAGTATTATGAAATTTATAGAGATACACTTAAAGGTAAGATAAAGAATAGTAAGTTGAATGATATTAATATAGTATTGGATAACTATCAACTTTTTAGAAATTCATACTACTTAGAAAAGAATTTAAATGACAAGGCAATTTTTTTAGTACCTGAGAAGAATTCAAATCTTATTGAAGAATTTAAAGTGTTTAAGGCAGAGGCATTAGCTGATGATTATCATGATATGGTGAGAATAGTTACATGGGAAGAAATTCTTGAGAAACTGGATATACACTTGAAAAAAGCTAACGATGAAAGTTCATTAAGATTATTAAAGCATTATGAAGAATTTAAGATTAAATATATTTTCAGTTGAATGATTGAACCAGCTCGATTATTACTAAGAGGCGGTATTATAGAAGATTTATGAGAATATAGGATGTTTATCAACATTAACGAAAGGAGCATCAAGAAATATGTCAATCAAAAAACAAGCACGTACAACTATTGTTGGATATGAAAACCTAAATAATCAAAAAAACCTAGGACGGCTAAATGAAAAGGGAACTGATTATGGACAGTGGTTTTATCAAATGGAATGTTTGTCATGTGGTTTTAAATATAAAGCAAATGGTTCTGATATATTTCAGAGGAAATGTCCCAATTGTCAGGGTGGTCGGCCATAGTGCAAGTCAAAATTTTTAATGGAGGAAGAAATAGAAACATTTAAACAAAGCTTGTATGTATAAAAAAAAGCTAAGGGGGGAAATTGGTGGAATATAAAGTGACTATTTCAGGAGGCATTATTTTAGAAAAGTGTATTCAAGCTGTATCTTTCCAAGTAGATACACCTAATGATTACAATGATAGGCGAACTACACCAAAGAATTCAATGATAATTACAGGGAACATTGATACGGATGAATCAACTTCA
>JAAYPF010000035.1 GCA_012519925.1 Clostridiaceae bacterium | reverse complement strand
AGATGCCGCTTCGCATAGTGGTAAATGGGGATAGGCTATACTTTCCAGATGCACAGCCGTTTATAGATTCAAATGGAAGAACACAGACACCAGCTAGATTTATAGGGGAGGAACTTGGTGCAACAGTGACATGGGATGGTGCAGCACAGAAAGCAACTTTTGTTAAGGGCAATAAGAAATTGATTCTTTACATAGGCAAGAAAGAATATGAACTTGGAGGTAAGATGCTACAGATGGATACAGTTGCGCTGTTGCAAGACGGCAGAACCTTTGTACCAGCTAGGTATGTGGCTGAAGCGCTTGATGCGACTGTAAGGTGGGACAGTGCAGTTAGGACTGTTTATGTTGATACTATTGAAGTTGTTAGTACACCGGAACCCAAAATTACACCTGGTCCCACACTTAAACCTGCGGCGGGACTTAGCGAGGTGGATAAGAAAGCGATAGCGGATAGATTTAGAGAGTGGCATGATTTTGACTTGAAGGGCGATAAAAAGAATATATTCAATTATCTTTCTTCTGAATATAAAGCTAGGGAAAATATAAAAACTTATGAAGATATTGTTTTTCCTTTGTATGAAGAAGGTGCACTTTTTCATTATAATAATCCCAATTATATGTACATAAGTAGTGCTGCTGAATTTGCAAAAGAAAGACATGGATACTCTAATGATAGTGATTTTAAGGTTTTATGTTTAATTACAGATTATGATAAAACACATTATAAAGTGTTTTATGGTTTGTTTGATAACAACAAATATCCTAGTAAACTAGAAGCATATGCTTATGGATGTGAATTGGTTGTAAAAGAGAATGGTAACTGGTATTTTGACAATATTTCTGAAAGTCCTAAAACAAGTGAGCGGTTTTTGAGAAGGGAAGCTTACTAAAAGAGAGGGTGTACATATTAGATATGAATAAAGGAGCAAAATCCGTAATTTTTAAATTTATATTTATTATGATGTACGTATATTCTACTTTAAATTGTCAAGTGTTTTATGCTGACTTTGTAGAAGATATCGAGCCAGACGAGCCTAAAATATTTGTAAAAAATGATGATAATATTAAAATTATCACATCTGAAAGTGAAATAGATAAATATAGAAAAGATCCAATTGGGGCACAAAGGATTGTAGCAAGGGAAAAGGATCATACTGTGGTGCATAGATTCTATAAATTATGGGAAGCCACATGCCAGCATGTAGCACACGATGAATGGACTGAGTACAAAGTATTCAATAATGGTAATGAGGTTGTAAATGGAAGAGGCTGTATTACATATCACCAATTTCCCGAAGAGTCCTACGACCCAAATGATCACACATGGGGAGAGTGGGAACTGATTGAAACAAAGGAACCGACGGCTACTGAGGAAGGATTCAAAAAATATGAAAGGACATGCACTAGAGGAAAAGGATATTGGGCTAGTAGAGGAGAGTGTGGTGCAAAAGATTATAAAATAGAATTTATAAATAAAGAGGATATTAGCGCCCAATTTGAAGAACTGCCCTCAAGTATTGCGGAGGGTGATAAAGTTTTAGTAGGAGTAAGCATTAAATCAAGCTATGATACAGAACTGACAAATGTGCCATATAAATGGGAAATTACAAAGAAGAATGGAGAAGCGGTAGCGGCTAATTTCACTGGACATGCAGAAATAGGTGAAGGTAATATAGATACAATTTCAGCAAATGGTGAACGAATTCTCTATGCATCTT
>JAAYPF010000006.1 GCA_012519925.1 Clostridiaceae bacterium | reverse complement strand
TCTATGTTTCACATCAATATTTTAAACTTCGCCGAAATATATTTTTCACTTTAAATTGATATAGTTTTAACGCTCTCAAAAATATAGTAATCTAGCTCTTATAGTATCCACACATAAACAATTTTATTATATTTCTGAGTGTTAATAGTATAGAAGTCTAATCAAAAAAATTACAAAAGGAGAGTGACATGAGCAAACAAAAAAGAGTTATATCTAGCATTTTATTAACAGCTTTTATGGCAACAACAGTTTTTTCTATGACGGGGCAAGTCGTTTATGGTAAAGATTTGACATCGGAGTTACAACAAAAAGATGTTAATATCAGTCAATCAATGAAGGCCATTACTGAAGATGTGAATTCAAATGAAATAGTTCCAGCAGAAATAATTGAGGCATCTAAGATAAATACTGATAAAGTATCCTCAGCGAACAAATCGAAGAAATTAGTAGAAAGCAAAAATGAGATACTTGTAAAATATAAGAGTAAGTCAAAGGCTAATATTGTTAAGGAAAAGATTCTAAAAAACAAACAAGTATCAAAGTTTGAAGTAAAGAATTCAAACAAAAAGTTTCAAATCGATACTATAGAAATTGGCGAATCAGACAATATGAAAGATGTTTTGGAAGAGTTACAAAAAAATGCTGACGTATTGTATGCACAGCCAAATTATGAACTCAATTTATTTGATGTTCCTGGTGATAGTAGATTTAATGAACAGTGGAATCTATTAAATGATGGACAGGCTATATGCGGACAGACAGGCATAGAAGGGGTAGATATTAACGTGCTTCCAGCTTGGGATATAGCAGCAGGTGGTGAAACAGTAGTTATCGGTATACTCGATTCGGGTGTAGATACAGAGCATTTAGATTTAAATGGAAACATTTATGTAAATGAGAATGAAGTACCAGGAGATATGATAGACAATGATGGAAATGGATATATAGATGATGTAAACGGGTGGAACTTTTATGATAACAATGCAAATGTATTTACAGGAGCAGAATTTGATTCGCACGGGACGCATGTAGCAGGTATCGTGGCTGCAGTTGCGAATGAAACCGGTATAAGAGGAGTAGCCTCAAATGTAAAAATATTACCGCTAAAATTCATTAATGGAAATTCTGGTACAACAGAAGATGCATTAAATGCAATCGAGTATGCATCTATGATGGGAGTTAAGATAATTAATGCGAGCTTTGGCTCAACACAATATAATCCGGCATTAGAGCAAGCGATGAATGAAAGCGGGATTTTGTTTGTGACAGCTGCTGGAAATATCGGAGTTGACTGTTCGAATGTTTCTATCTATCCTGCTTGTTTTGAAATTCCAACCTCAATTTCTGTTGCAGCGACAGACAACAGAGGCAATCTAGCATCGTTTTCAAGCTATGGCAGCAGTATTGATGTTGCTTGTCCTGGAGTAAATATCCTTAGTACTCTTCCAAACGATCAATACGGTTTATTAAGCGGAACATCTATGGCAGCCCCACAAGTGGCAGGGATTGCAGCTCTTATAATGGGACAGAATCCTGAGTTGACTTCTGAAGAAATTATAGCCAGACTCAAGAATAACGTTGTCAAATCCAATAAGCTTGAAGGAAAAGTTAACACATCGGGACGAGTTGATGCACTGGCTGCTTTAAATAATGTTGCTCCAACTTATGAAGTCCTACCAATACCTACAGCAATAAACACTAACGGCAAGAGTGTTGAAAATGATATAAACATATTAAGTGACAACTCTGCAGCCTCAAACGGAAAAATAACAAAGCCAACGGTAAGTGATTCTGTATATGGAATATCAAAAGC
>JAAYPF010000253.1 GCA_012519925.1 Clostridiaceae bacterium | reverse complement strand
TACAAGACATGGGGATGCCAATACGGTATCCCTTTATTTGAGTTGCTTTTAAATATGGGGTCAAAGACCATGTTTAGATATTAACACAGGCATCCCCGAAGTGGGAATGCCTGAGCAGTAACAAAAACAAAATAGATTTAGCTTCACAAAGCTTAATTTGCATTCCAATGGTTCTTGATGTATATGAAAACAAAGTGGTTTGGGCGGATATATCGCTTAAATCCCAACCAAGATGGAACAATGTCGAAAATAATATGTCAGGCATGATTTTGATGGGTAAAGCTTTGACAACTATGAAAAAGCCAAATTTATACGATTTGTTAATGCTCAATGCAAAGGCAAGAGGTGAATTGTGTGAAGCAATAGAAGATGCAGATACGGTTTTTTCTGTTGACAATGGTATAACTCCATATGATACCGACATTATCGTATCACAGTATTTATAAAATGAATTATGTGGCTATGTATTTTCTTCCTTCTTAATCAGGGACCTGGGGAGTAACGGTTCGAGTCCGTTCATGATTACCCTTAAAAGGGGTCCATGTAGCTTAATGGCAGAGCACCAGGATTTTTAGAAATTACAATCTCCACAAGATATATCCCCTTTTAAGTGTGATTATTACACTCAAAAGGGGTAAATTATTTTAAATCATCTTCAGTATAGTATCCGGTGTCAATTAACATTTCTTTGTAGTTGCTCTTTTCAACAACTACTGGTTCGCAAAGGTATGAAGGAACAACCCCCTTACCATTATCAAAAGTTTCAGTATCATTTACAGGAACTTCTTCCCCCTTCATAATAGCATCAATCATTTCAACAACCTTAGAAGCAGATATACTAGTTATTTTGGTGACTGACATAGCCTGTTTGTCAGCAAGAATGTTATTAACGCTTTCTTTCTCACAATCCTGACCAGTGATTATAGGGTAAACAGAACCTCTGTATTTAGCTTCAAGAGCGTTTGTTACGCCCATTGCAAGAATGTCCCTGGTACAAAGAACTGCATCAAGATTAGCCCCTGCTCCTGTATAGTTAGCAGAAATAATGTCTTCCATTCTGGACTGGACATATTCAGGTGAGAAGTTAGGTGTTCCTACTATAGTGAAGTCAACCTGACCAGATTTAACAACAAGTTTTCCACTATCAATGTATTTTTGTAATACTCCCATGGCACCATTGTAGAAGAATTTACCATTGCTGTCATAAGGATCATCAGCAAAGATTTCCATATTGAAAGGTCCATTGCCATCTTTAAGGCCTAACTTTTCTTCGATGTACTCGCCTTGCTTAACTCCAATTTTATAGTTATCAAATGTTACATAGTAGTTAACTGCATCAGAGTTCATAATCAAACGATCATAAGCGATAACTTTGATGTTCTTTTCTTTTGCCTGATCAAGAACGGTTCCTATAGAATCAGGGTCGATTGAAGCAATAACTAAAACTTTGCATCCACCATTAATCATGTTCTTAATCTGAGAAACCTGAGTAGGGATATCATCAGCTGCGAAATGAAGATCAACTTCATATCCAGCTTTCTCTAAATGCTCTTTCATGTAAAAGCCATCTAGCATCCATCTCTGAAGGTCCTTTGTAGGCATTGCGACACCAACTTTTTCACCTACGGGAGTTGGTTTCTTAGTTGGAGCTGTTTCAGTTTTTGTACTTCCACACCCAGCTAAAGCAACTACCATAGTTAACACAAGAATGAAACTTAGTAACTTTCTTTTCATAGTTATGTATTCCTCTCATTTTTATTAGAGACTTCTAAATCACAAGCTAAATATGTAAACAAGTATTTCTACTTTTTTAGTCTGAATTAGTACTTGGAACAAAATAGAGCTTCTATTTAAGATTACATCTTATGTTTTACATTATCAATATTTGGGCTAGAGTAAATCAACAAAATTTAACATACAAAAAAGTAGGAAACCAAAATGAATCGGATTCAAAATCTCATTACATAGTTAGGAGGTATATGAAATAATTTGTACAAACAGTAAAAAAGATGATCCTCAAAGGTAAGGCTACAATTCATGATACCAACATCGACACGCTGAATGTCACTGCATACACCACCTTAAAATCGCTGAAAGATTGAGGCGAGTAATAGTGAGATTTGAAATCTTTATTACTTTATAGAATATGTATAAGCACTATTGTAATTTGCTCTAAAGCATACTGTTGCAGTACGGTCTGTGAGATTATATACTACCGACCAGCATTCGTCACCAGGGATTACATTTTCTGCAAGAAGCTTTAATGCGTCATTTTCAGTAAGCACCCCATTACACTTTCTGAGAGCATTCTCATAAGAAGCGTACCTGTCTATGCCAAACCCCACCATACTTGAAAGCGGAAAGTTTGTCATAATCATATAATTTTCCTCCGGATAAAGGACTGCCATTTCACCGTCTATCCATTCTACAACTGCAACATTTCCTTTGGCATCTGCAATCATGTAATGGCTCAAAGGGTAGTCCGCAACAACGTCATATTTTTTTAAAAAGTTGATTGCCTCTTCCACACTCGATGTATTACTAAGAATTGCAGTTGTTATTGTACTGTCGTATAGATTCAACTTATCCGTATTCTTGCATGTTGATCCGGCTGCCGTGGCCAATGCCGTTGCCAGGCCGTCTTCATTCATACCGTTGCACGCAAAATATAAGGAAGTATTAAACATAAGCTTCTCTTTTATATTCAAGCCATCGGACGCATCGAGAAGAATCCCAATATTGCTTATTTCCATTGTTTTCTTTCCTAGATTCAGGAACGATACAACCGGTGATTTTTCCTTTTCGGATAATTTCTGCGTGTCGATATCACTGCATAATAGTATATCTCCTTCCGGTGTTTTTGCATAAAATGCGGAACAACCGTGCTTGTTTTTCAACTTCCCATAGAGATTTAACGAAAGCTTGTTATAGATAAATGTCTCCAGCTCTTTACTGTTGTTTGCTCCAGTCTTCATGAACTCATCAAAATACATAATGCCATGCAATTTTGCGGTATATGCCTGCTCGCCGCTGATCCGTTTTACAGAAAACGCCGTGAGAAACAGGTTATGATACATAATTATCGCTGCCACTACAATCACTGATGCAACAGCAGCCAGAGTAACAATTGTTCTTCTTATGATTCTTAATGACTTGCTGTTCTTTTTCATATTTTACTCCATAAAATAATAAGATGAATTTATTAACTCAAATAATAAATTATTCATATGTACTATAATAATATACCGAGATTTGGGAAATTTGTAAAGTCCAATAATAGGCCTGACACGGTAAACGCATGAAAAATAATTCGACACTAAACTTAATTTGAAGTTTTTTTAAAAATGCCATTTCAGCACAAGTATAAGATATGAGTATAAATTGAAGTGAGAAAACTTAAATCCAATACAAGCCAAGCAGTCCAATACAGGATATGCCCAGCAAATTAATTACTTACTGCAAGTAAGCAAATGTTCCAAAAATTCTAAGTTCCAACCAGCTTTTCTCCTTTTTATTTTCATGCTTTTTTTAACTGACGTGTCCATTTTAATTATATTGAAGGCCATTTTTAGCAATAAAGATAGGTTTTCTGGTGCATTATCCTTTCTTACTCGCTTAGAATCTTCAAGAAAAGTAACATCTAAAGACCAATGCATACTTTCAATTCCCCAATGATTTCTGACGGCATAAGCAAATTTATCTGGATCATCTTCTATACTGCATATAAAATATCTTGTGTCTGTTACTTTTACATCGTCTTCTATTTTGGAATAAACCACCATACCAATAGTTTTCAATCCAACCCAATCATCTTTGCTTTCAAGCCACCTAATATCCTTTGTTATGTAATAATCTCGAATTTCAACCCTTCCATGCCCTTTGTTGGTGGTTCTACAGTGCTTTACCTTAGAATTTTCAATTTTGTCATTGAGAGTTGTATCAAAATAACTGGAATAGATAGGTATTTGCTTTTTTCATAATATCATATTAAATTCTGTTTTTCACTACTAAAATCAAAAATCATCCAAAACAATATACATTTGCTTCATTTTTAAATAATAATCCCAAAATAATATTA
>JAAYPF010000252.1 GCA_012519925.1 Clostridiaceae bacterium | reverse complement strand
TTAGCGTAGAATTCCGTAGCCTTTCATGACCACAGCCAAACTGGACTATCAAGCACAACAATATTGTAAGTGACTATATATACTTAGTCTTATATTAAAAGATATTGAAAAATGGGGAAACTCAAATTTAATTCATCACGAGGGCTATTAGTCTTTAGTTTGTCGAGATTCAAAATAAATTTTAAAGACAATCAAAGACATACAGCCAGTTATTGTTCCAAGGAACAATCCATTTAGCGTTCGATTAAAGGATGTAAATACCGGGGTAAAACCATGACAGAAACTGTTTATAATGGATATGCCCGTTATTGAAGATAATGTGCCAAAAAAACTTAGAAGCTTATAGGACACTTTTTGGGAATATAGATACAAAAATACGAATAGGCTTGGATAACCAATAATAAACTCCTTTGTCCTAGGCCTAGCTGTCATTGTCAGCTCAAGAAATTTTCTTACTTCTAGTTCTATTCGAAACTGCGGTAATATATCAAAATTTCCGCTCCTTGCTATATATACAAATATAAAAACCGAAACTATAATTACATAAATTATATATGATAACAAATTCTTTGTGATACCTCTATTATAATAGTAGTCTACCTTCCCTTTTTTTCTGGTGTGCTGACTTTTTAAAATATAAACAAAGTAAATGTTAAACGCAATTAAAGGAATGATTAATTCTGGAATAACCAAATTGAAGTTCACAAGACCCATTGTATAACGTACATCACACATTGATGCTATCACCATACAAGCTCCAATACCATTAATAAATAAAAGCCTTGCTAAGGATACACATATAAGTATAAAAATATTATTTGATGATTTTTTTAAGCTATTTAAGAGCACTATACATGATAATGATGGAAAAACAATAGTTGCTACAAAGGCCATCCAAATATTAGTTTCAGGTCTTATAGCCCCTAATATTATGGCACCAATAAAAGATGGTATAACCGATAAAAGCCTCCTAAGCCAACGCCTTTTTATCCCAATATAATCAATAACTAAAGCTATTGAAGCTATAAGATTAATTATAACAGGAATACTTTGCATCCTTCTTGGAATATCAGGCTTGAGCTCATTTATCGGAGCATTGACAATAAAACCTTTTTCCTTAAGAATCCCTGAAAGCTCCTTTGAGGCTTCCAACACTTCTAAAAAATTGTTATTCGATGTATTAGCTCTTTGTGGGAGAATTGGTTCAATACAGACTAAACGGATATTTCTATCCATAACAGCTCTAAGCCACATCATTGTAGCATCTTGAGCTTCGGTTATCTTTGGTATATGGTTTGATAGGGTAAAGGCTCTGTTTAAACTGTAATTTGTATCAGTTATAAGTGAATCCATTCCTAAAATGGGCATATAACCTGTTTGCTCTTGGTTTTCCATAACAAAAAAGATAAGGTCATTTCTTATAATCAATGATCTTAATTCATCAATGGGAATATCTCCGTTCTGTTGTTGTGCAGTAGAGTTTTCCTTTTGTGAATCATATAATAACAAATACCGAACATTATATTTTTGTACGATAGATTCTAAATTTCTATAGTAATTTTTTGAGTGAAATAAGCTATTAAGGTTTAAAACAACTTGAAGTCCACAACTATTTAGCTCTTCAATAAGTGTCCAATTTATTTCATCAAAGCTATCTCCTAAAGACTCTTCGCCTAGAATTACACCTGTTATTCCGTATTTTCTTAGATCACTAAAATTTATTTGGGACGATGCCTTGCTATCTAAAATAAACTTTTGGTAATCATACGCCAATAAAACCGAAGTATTATTTATTTCATTTGTTATCCTTAAACTAATTAAAGGTATAGAAAATATAGTGCTTATAATTAAAATTAGCCATAGAACTTTTCGCATATTTCACCATCAGCAATTATTTATTACTTCAAGGACTATTTAGGCTTTTGCTCTAGTTCTTCTATTTTTTTGCTTGAATTTTCTAATACATATTGATAATGCCAAGTATACTCATCAACAGCTCTATTATACAGCCCAAACAGCACATTAAATTCTTTATCATCTTTATCCTCATAAAACAAAACCTTCTCATTCTTAATATCAAAGGCACCTTGTTTTTCATCTATATATGTGAGCATGTCCTTCATGTTTACAACAATTGCATTCTTTAATTTTAAACTTCTAGTTGAAGTTTGCACCGAAGAAAAAAACTCTTCCTCTAAATCTGCCATAATTTCTTCTTTGACCTTCTTGCTTATATATACATTTGATAGATCGTACTTAAATTTGTCCACAAACTCTTCAATCTTATTATCAACTTCCATTATGTCCTTAGATATATTTTCTAGCCTTGCTATTTTTTCTTTTATACTATCAGAATCCCTAAAGGTCTCACTAGAAAACGTAGAAGTATCCTTCACAATATCTGAAATAGAATCAATTTCTTTTGTAATATCCTTAAAATCTATATATTTTTCTTGAATCACTCTAATAAGCTCTCTAGATTTCCCATACTTCTCATCAGGGATATCTTCCTTAATTATATCCTTCTGGGATACGAAGTCTTTATATATATTTGTTATTTTTTCAATAGCTACTTTTTCTTTTTGTGCTTCATCATATGCTTGATTTATACTTGTAGAAAGGTTTCCAAAACTCAACATTGATGCCAAAATACTAAATATCAAAAAGTTTCTTCCTCGCTTATCTTTACCAGTTAAAAGAACTAAAGATGATAAAAAAAGAATAACTATAACGGGTGCCAATAAATATACTGCAGAATAGGTTGCATTGTCACTTAAGCTATATATGCCGCCTAAAGCCACTACACCAGAAGTAATAGTGATACCTATTGAAATTAATATAAGCACTACACCAATAATTAATTTAAAATCTATAGTGCTTTTTTTTGCTTTTTTTTGATCTTTCTCTTCAAATCTATAAAAATCTGTCATGTTAGCCCCCTAAGTACAAAGATAATATAAATTATAAAGTAAAGTCCCCAATCCCGCAAGGTTCTAAAGACCTAATTAAATGTGCATACGCTTTTGCAGCTCGGATAGTATATTCTCTCCCTGAAATATAAGTATAGCAGATAAAAATATAATACTTATCGCAACAGAAATTATCGAAGGGTAATCCACCTTAACCAAATTCAGCAATATAAACACTCCAGGAATAATTCCAAATAAGCCCCCTAGTAAGAAATATGCAATATAATACCCAGTACTGAGCTTAGTTACCTTAGCAGTAATATACATGACAATTATAGCCGCAATACATAATATCGGGATTGCATAATCTAATGACCAGCCCTTCCAACCTGTCCTCCAGTCCCAAAATATGCATAATAACGACATAATAAAAACCTGCCACATAATTGATTTGGTAATGTTATAACGCTTACGCAGTGCATCAGTTATGCTAAGCCACATACTAACTATACCAAACACGACCAGCATTGGCCAATTAACACTGGTGGGAAACAATTTATAAATAATATAGCTCACTACAATTGCAACGATTGATATAAACACAAGAATTCGTATAGCCATATGACGTTCATATGTAGGGGGTATTACAGGATAAACCGCGGCCTCCTTATCAACCTTACTTTTCGATATAATATTGCCACATAAAGGACAAATGTTTTTACCGTCTCTTATATAAACCTTGCAGTGGTTGCATAAAATCATAAGCATCACTCCTATACTTAAGTGGAAACAATCCCCCTTGATTGCTTGCCACTATTAATTTGAAGATATTTCAATTTTAATTCCCATTTCGGAAAGTGTTCTGAAAAAAGTTTTTTGTAACTCGGTTTCTCTAAAGGGTGAGGCAAAAGTCACAACCAATCTATCCCCATAAGTGCATATTGCCATTTGGGGTCTCTTAACGTTTGGGATAATACTAAATTGGTAAATATACTTCTCAAACTCTGCTGGCATCTCTATTCTACCAACATTTGATACAGCTGCTGTAATTCCTAAGTCCATAACCACATTCGCAATACGAAGTGAGATTTTCTTTAGTGGCAATGGAACAACTCTCGCCAACGGATTTCTTTCAAGGGAAATAAGCCAGTTTAAGTGTCTGTTTAACCGCTCTTGCGTTAGTTCCCTCTTAAAACTTTCATTTAGGCTCTCAATAACTTTGTCTAAGCTAACCTCTTCATTTTTTAAACTATATCCCACATTCATTGTGCTAAAGAAATTTCTAGCTGTCTCCGATTTAAAAAACTTCCGGAGATTAATAGGTATTGACAAGACTACCGGATAGTGCTTCTTACGCATTGGCATATCCTGATATATGGAGGTTATAAATATCGATGATAATAATACCGTTAGTGTTGCATTATGCTTACGTGCCTGCTCTAAGACCTCCTTAGCTGACATTGTGCCTTCTATTACCTTCACTCTGTTTTCCTCATTTTTGCTGCCTTTAATGCGATAAGCCTTTACCAGCTTGTCCTCTTTTTTATTCCAACTAAATTGTTGCTTTAAATCCCATCCGGGATAATGTCTAATAAAGCTATCATCCATTTTTTCACTAATGGATGCGTTATAATTTAATTCCTGTACCTTTCCTTCAAGTTTGTTTTTATACTTAATGGTTAAATAATGATAAACCAATGTTTTCATAAACCAAAGAGCACCCGTACCATCAGAAAGGGCATGAAACACTTCAAGATTGATTCTTTTTTTATAATAAAACACCCTAAATAATAAGCTTCTCTCGTATTTCCTATAAATAGGTGCACAAACGGTGTTGTTTTCTTTTTCAACAGTAGGAATGATGTCACTAGTTTCAAAATAAAACCAAAATATACCTCTCCTTAAAATTGATTTATATAATGGAAACCTTTCCATTGCTGCATCTAAAGCTTTTTGCAAAACTTCTCTATCCACCGTTTCAAACAACTCACAGGCAATGCGGAAAACCTTTGGATCCCTGTAACTACAAGTTGCAGGGAATATTTTAGAAGCGTTATCAAGTCTGCTCCATTCAACTTTTCCCGTATTACTCATAACAATTCCTCACTTCCACCATTACAGCTACTTAAAAAACAGTTTATAATCTCATAAGCTCTTATTACATATTCCGATTTCCATGGCAGTGAAAAAAAACCATGGACAGCATCCTTCATACGATACATCTTAACTTTATTACCTGCTTCCTTCAAACGCAATCCATAGGCCTCACCCTCATCCCTTAATGGATCATACTGAGCCGTTATGATCAGCGTGGCTGGTTGATTTGTCAGATCTTCTGCTAACAAAGGGGCAAGATAAGGACTATTTCTATCTTCAACATTAGGTGTATAAAGCTCTAAATAATCTTGTATCTGTTTGGAGGTTAACAAATAATCCTTTCCATTTTCCCTTATTGATGGAAAGGGCGAATCTTCTGTGTGGTCATTATAGGTTGCCGGATAAATAAGTATCTGCTTGCTTGGCAAAAATTCTCCTCTATCCCTGGCCATTAGCGAAACTGCTGCCGCCAAATTTCCACCTGCACTGTCTCCAATTAAAGTTATGTCCTTTGCTTTGCAATCTAATAAATCAAGATTATTAAAAATTTCTTTCGTTACATTGTAACAGTCCTCAAGACCCGCTGGAAATGGATATTCTGGTGCAAGGCGATAGTCTATAGATATTACGATGTTTCTAGTCTGCTTTGCCATATTGACACAAACATTGGTATAGCTATCAATATTACCTGTTACCCATCCACCTCCATGAAAAAAAATCATAACTCCAGAGGTTCCATTTTCAATTGGACGAAATATTCTGACAGGAATTTCCCTTTCATCAATCATAATTTTATGATCTAAAAGTCCGTATTTAGGGCCTAAGTAAAAATTGACCATGTTGAGGAACCTGCGTTGAACTTTATAATACTTTTTAAGATTTCTTCGAGAATTGGATAATATCTTTAAAGCCATCCTTTTATAACGGTTCATCTAGAATCCTTTCCAAAGCATTATTATTCAACAACTACATTTTACTATAAATTGTATTCAAATCGCAATGATTTATACTATTATACCAACAAAAGATCCATAATAACTAGAAACTGTCCTTTTCCAAAAATACTAAGGGATAACGAAAAAATAACTTTTTATTCTCTTAATGTGAGAACATTATCAAATCAAGTCTCTTCGTTATCCCAAAGTTAGAACTTATAATTTAAATGCTCCTAAAACAAAAGGGGCTAAAAAGCCCCCTAATTAAAAACTCTAATAAATATAAAATAGTACAATCTTCTTTTACCCTTATCAAATTAACCTTTTACCGCTCCATTTGTCAAGCTCGCCTGAACCTGATTACTCATCAATACATAAATGATAATCGTTGGAATTGTTGCGATTACCAAACCTGCACCTATTGGTCCCCACTCTGTAGAATACTGTCCAGACATAGACATTATACCAACTGGTAAGGTCTTATATTTAGCATCATCTATAAATGTAGTAGCAAACATAAGCTCATTCCATGCTTGCAAGTAAGTGAATATTGAAACGGTTGCAACCGCTGGCTTTATTAAAGGCAAAATAATACTTACAAATGCTCTGTATATAGAGCATCCGTCCAAAAACGCGGACTCTTCCATCTCCTTTGGTATGCTCCTAAGAAATCCCACACAAACAAATATACACATAGGAAGTGCATATGCAATATATGGAATAATTAGAGCAAGAGGTGTATTTATAAGTTTAGTTTTATTCAGAATTATAAATAGAGGTAGTAAAGCAGAGTGAATCGGAATCATTATACCTAATAAAAATATTGTAAGGGTGATATTGCTTAGTTTCCATTTCATTCTTGCAATAGCATATGAAGCCATTACTCCAATGATACCTGATACCACTATGGTAACAGCTGTAACTAAAGCACTGTTAACAGTGTATACCCAAACATTACCACTTGTTAGAGCATTTTTATAGTTGCTCCACATAAACTTCGTTGGAAGTCCCATTACATTTCCACCATATATTTGTGCATTGTCTTTCAATGAAAACATCAGCAACCATATTAGAGGATATATCTGTATTATAGCAAAAGCAATAAGAAATATACTTATTATACCAACTATAATGTTTTTCTTTGTCAATCTATCTCTTAAATTCATCCCTGTTCACCCCCTATAGATAACTTTCAGACTTAAATATTTTCTGTACCACTACAGTTAATACCAAGCATTCAATAACAATAAACAAGGCCATAGCACTACCATAACCAAATTGATTTTTAAAGAATATAGTATTATACATCAAAGTACTTGGAACTTCTGTTGACTTGAGTGGACCACCACCTGTAAGAACCCATATCAAATCGAAAGTTTTTAAAGATCCGACTATTGCATAAGTAACACAAACATTCAAAATAGGCTTCATAAGTGGAATTGTAATCTTAAATGCTGTAGTCAATTCCGAAGCTCCATCTATCTTTGCAGCTTCATACAAATCTTCTGGAATTGATTTTGCAGAAGAATACATTAGTAACATATGATAACCTATATATTGCCACACTATTACAATAAACACACATATCAATGCAGTCCCCTTATCACCAAGCCAGTCTCTAACTAAATTTTCAAGACCGAAGTTTCTAAGAAACATATTTACTATACCATACTCATAATGATATACCTTTGACCAAAGCTGTCCGATAACAACAGTAGAAATAATTACCGGAATAAAGTATACCGTTCTGTAAAATTTTTCACCCTTTATTCCTCTAGCAAGTATCAATGCCAACGTCAACGATATCGGCAACTGAATAAATACCGATAAGCCTGCTAATATAAGAGAATTTCCTAAAGATTTTGCAAACTCATTATTATAAGATGTAAAAAGGTCTATATAGTTCCGAAGTCCTACAAATATACCTTTACTCATACCG
The DNA here is from genome assembly GCA_012519925.1 of Clostridiaceae bacterium. GTDB lineage: Bacteria > Bacillota > Clostridia > Acetivibrionales > Acetivibrionaceae > Acetivibrio. The sequence goes on along the minus strand of JAAYPF010000252.1, from coordinate 28,743 downwards.
TTCCAGTCTAATAAGCTGTAATAACCAGACATAAAAATCGGAATAATTACCATAGCAAAGAAAAATAAAAATGCCGGCAAAACAAATACGCATATTGCTTTCTTATCCCTCAATACTTTATCCATACACTTTCAACCCCCAAGAAAATTTATTACAAAAAAATAACTAACAAGTAAATAAAAGAGAAACAAATCCGAAAACTTTTGCGGTCACATATAATTTGTCTATCAAATTTTATGTGACCGCTTTTTAGTAATTAGTCTAATTTCGAAGTTTCTTATTTTGCATTTAATTTTTGCATTTCTTGTCCAAATTTCTCAGGAGTTATTTCCCCAGCCATAAGCTGAACTACGAGATTTTTGTGTGTATCAGCAGCTGCACCTTCCAAGAAAACGTCCCACCAGAGAGTCCAACCAGTACTGTCTTTTGTCATATCTGAGATCTCTTTTGTAAGAGGATTGATCTTAGACTCGTCAACTGATACATTCCATCCTGGTAAACCTGTGTTTTGTTCATACATGTCAAATGCTAACTTTTCACATAAAAAGAAAAGTACATCTGCAGCAAGCTTAGGATCTTTTGTTGCTGAATTAATCATGTATCCATCACCAGCACCACCAAAGTATTCAGTTGCAGTACCTTTACCACCTTCTATAAGCGGGAACTTCCTAGCAACTATTTTACCTTTAACAGCTGAACTTTCAGCGTTAACATTACCAGTTACCCAGTTACCATTGAAAAGCATAGCTCCTTTTCCTTGTGCAAAGTCAACATTTGCATTGTCCCATGATACTGACATTGTATTTGGACCAAATGCACCTGCTTCTGTCAACTCAACAAGTTTCTTTGCTGCATCGATGAATTCTTGTGATTCAAAAGAAGCTTTACCAGCTAATGCGTCATTACATAATTGAGAACCTGCTGTTCTAAGAGCTAAAACATCATAATACCACATTGCAGGCCACACATCTTTCGCTCCACAGATCAAAGGAGTAACACCGTTTTCTTTGAAAACTTTTACAGCAGTAAGTAATTCCTCATAAGTCTCAGGAATTTTTACATTATACTTTTCAAACAACTCTGTGTTACAGAATAATGGTCCAACCTGCATCTGGTATGGAACACCATAAACTTTTCCATCATAAGTAAAGTTATCGGTAATTCCTGTTAACAACTTATCCTTTACAGCACCAATGTACGGATCAAGATTTAGAACTTTTCCTCCATCAACAAAAGGTTGTGAGAAACCAGCTGCCCAAGTAAAGAATATGTCTGGACCGCTATTTCCAGCCATAGCAGACTTAATCTTTGTCTTGTACTGCTCGTTTTCTGTTCCTGTTTCTTCGATTTTGACATTGAACTTCTCTTCTGCTTCTTTTATAGCATTAAGCAATATAGTTCTGTTTCCTTCAGCATCAGAAGCTGTTATGTGCCAAATCTTAAGAGTAGGTTTGTCTTTTGATCCTCCATCTGGAGAAGTTGTACCACCATCTGTACCATCTGTTGTTTTACAGCCACCTATACTAAGAGTAAGTGACAATGCTGCAAACAAACACAATAACTTTTTTGATATTCTTTTCATAAAAAATACCCCCTTTTTTTGTTTTGTAAAGCACTTTTATTCTAATATTCCATGAATGTCTTCAAATTATACATTCATAGAATATATAGTCAACTAGTTATATATCGACATATTAAGTAATTTGTGTAACACTTTTTTTAAGAAAATTAATAAATATTACACTGTGCTTCATTTGCCTGTGTTTTAATAGTTACAAAGCACAAGCAATTCACTAAACATCAAATAAATCAAGAAAAATCAAATCATATATTATTATATTATTATCTCTATTTTATAATTTTATTTTAAAAAACAACTAATCAATTGCCCTTTCAAAAGATTCCTATCCTAGGTTTTGAAAAATATTGCATATTATATTTTTTAAACATTAATATTTTATTTGCCAATATGGTAAATAATTCTAAAAGTTTTCATAATCTTATTAATTACAAAAATTTATATATGGTTTTATGACTATATTCCTTACCTGCTTCCAATATAGGTGACGGAAAATTCTTATGTTTCATTGCATTAGGAAAGAACTGAGTTTCAAGACAAAACCCGCTTCTTTCTTTGTAAGATACGTCATATTTTCCAATTTTAGAACTCTTTATAAGGTTACCTGAGTAAAACTGCAATCCTGGTTTTGTAGTGTAAACTTCCATCCTCCTGTCACTTAACGGATCATACACTTCAGCTGCTTTTTGTTTAATGTCTCCCTTTGCATTCAAAACCCAGTTATGGTCAAAACCCTTTCCATATACAATCTGAGTATCTTCACTAAATATACCTTCCTTTATAGGCTGCATTTTAGTTAAATCCAATGGTGTTCCTTTAACACTGTTAATTTCGCCTGTAGGTATACATTTTTCATCTACAGGAGTAAAATTATCGGCATATATTTTTATCTCGTGGTCAAGGATATCATTTTTAGCTTTACCTGACAAGTTAAAATATGTATGATTTGTAAGGTTTACCACAGTATCTTTATCGGAAACTGCAAAATAATTTATGTGAAAAGAATTATCATTGGTAATGGAATAGGTCACTTTAACATTTAAGTTTCCCGGATAATTCTGCTCACCATCTTTACTCAAATACGAAAGTGTTATTGAATTCCCAACCTCTTCACCCTCGGTTTCTTTATTCCATAAAACTTTATGAAATCCTTTACTACCTCCATGAAGATGGTTATTATTTTCATTTTTCTCTAAATTATACAAAACGCCATTCAACTCAAAACATGCATCCTCTATTCTATTTGCATGCCTGCCTATGATTGCTCCAAAAAAGGGTGCATTATCATAATAACTGCTAATCTCGTCATAACCTAACACAACATCCTCAAGATTTCCGTTTTTGTCAGGCACTAAGAGTGAAACCACAATCGCACCAAAATTAGTAATCTGTGCCATCATGCCATTATCATTAGATATGGTATAGAGAAAAATATCTTTTCCCTCTTCACCTTTTAAAAATTTCTCCTCCAAAACATTCATTATATTTCTATTACCTCCATAATCTTAAACTAAGTTTTTTTAAAGTAACCGGTTTACTGCCCTCTAAAAAAATTTATTTGATGGGCTTTGGGTATAATTGAGTTTATCAAAAGCTTCGGAGCATTCCTGCCCCTAAGCCTTTAATCTAGCTTCACGAGCATATCATCATAAGCAATTAGCTTTCGATTATATATTTATTCAACATCGCCTCAAGAACTTCCTGTCTACCCGATGTATTTTTTAATGAATTATTTTCAAGAGCATATTTTTCCAACTCTTTAAATCCAACCTTACCAGCTACTATATCGCTACCGATACCAGTCTTATAGCTTTGATATCTTTCATCAATAAATTTATCATACTTACCATCTTGTATCATCTTGTAAGCTACTTGTAAGCCTCTTGCAAAAGCGTCCATTCCTGCAATATGAGCATAGAAGAGATCTATTGGTTCAAAAGATCCTCTTCTAACTTTTGAGTCAAAGTTCAAGCCACCTTTTGTAAATCCACCAGCTTTTAATAATTCATACATTGCAAGAGTTGTGTCATATATATTTGTTGGGAATTGGTCGGTATCCCATCCTAATAACAAGTCTCCCTGATTTGCATCAATACTTCCTAACACACCATTTATAGCTGATACTCTAAGCTCATGCTGGAATGTATGTGCAGCAAGGGTTGCATGATTCGCTTCAATATTCATTTTAAAGTCTTTTTCAAGTCCGTAGGTTCTCAAGAAATTCAATACTGTTGCAGTATCAAAATCATACTGATGCTTTGTAGGCTCTTTTGGCTTAGGCTCTATCAATAGCTGTCCATCAAAACCAATTTCCTTCTTGTAGTCAACAGCCATTTTCAAAAATCTTCCCATATTGTCAAGCTCAAGCTTCATATCTGTATTAAGTAGAGTCTCATAACCTTCTCTACCACCCCAGAATACATAGTTTTGTCCGCCAAGCTCCATAGTGATTTCCATTGCCTTTTTAACCTGAGCTGCTGCATATGCAAATACATCTGCATTTGGTGAAGTTGAAGCACCATGCATAAATCTTGGATTACCAAAAGCATTAGTGGTTCCCCATAAAAGTTTCACGCTGCTGTTTTTCATACGATCTTTTATTGCAGCTACAATCTCATCAAGTCTTTTATTTGTCTCTCTAAGATTATCTGCCTCAGGAGCTATATCTCTATCATGGAAACAGAAGAAAGGAACACCTAACTTTTCACAAAATTCAAAATTAGCTTCTACTTTGAGTTTTGCCAACTCCATAGGATCTGTAACATTATCCCATGATCTTTGAGCTGTACCTACACCGAAAGGATCTCCACCTGTACCTTGAAATGTATGCCAATAAGCAACAGCAAATCTGAGATGCTCTTTCATTGTCTTATTTCCGACAACTTCATCGGGATTATAATACTTAAATGCTAAAGGATTATCTGATTTAGGACCCTCGTACTGTACTTTCGATACTTCTTTAAAGAACTCTGACATATTCCATACCTCCTAAGTTTATTTATAATTTTAATTGCTCTTAAGTATATCTGAAAGGTCTTTAAAATCATTGCTTAAAGACTTATATAGGTTCTTATATATGCTATATACTTTATTATAACGTGAATTAGCATTCATATCCGGACTCTGGTTAGTTACAACTTTGATTACAGAATCACAAGCCTCGGGAACACTGCTATATATTCCTGCACCAACACCTGCAAGTAGGGCAACACCTAATGCAGGACCCTCGCTTGAATTTATTGTGGTAATTTCTGTACCAAAGACATCACCTTGCATCTGTCTCCAAAGTTTACTCTTTCCACCACCTCCGGATGCTCTGACTTCGTTTACATCCACGCCTAATTCTTTTATTATTTCAAAACAATCTTTAAGACTATAAACAACGCCTTCCATTACCGCCCTTAAAAGATCCTGCTTTTCATGTTTTGCCGACAATCCAAAAAACACACCTCTTGCATCAGGATCTAGATGAGGAGTCCTCTCTCCCATCAAATAGGGCAAGTAAACAAGTCCATTTGCTCCTACAGGAACCTTATCTGCTGCCTGGTCCATTAATATGTAGGGATCTATTTGCATCAAATCTGCCGTTGCCATTTCGTCTTTGCATAAGTTATCTCTAAACCATTTAAGTGAAAGACCAGCTGCCTGAGTAACACCCATTATATGCCAAGTATTAGGAACCGCATGACAAAAAGTATGTACTCTGCCCTTAGGATCTATACTTACATTTTGTGAAAACGCAAACACTACACCCGATGTACCTATAGTTGAAGATACAATTCCCGCTCTTACAATTCCATTACCTATTGCACCTGCTGCTTGGTCACCGGCACCACCAACAACAGGAGTTCCCTCTTTAAGACCTGTTATTTCAGCGGCTTGTCTGTGTACTTTTCCACTTACTTCATAGGATTCATAAAGCTCACCTAACATACTTTTTCTAAGACCAAGCTTTGAAATAACCTCATCGCTCCAACATCTATTTGGTATATCCATAAGCTGCATCCCACTAGCATCTGAAACTTCTGTAGCGAATTCTCCAGTAAGACGGAATCTTATATAGTCCTTAGGAAGAAGAACTTTTTCTACCTTCTCAAAAATATCAGGCTCATTATTTTTAACCCAGAGAATTTTTGATGCTGTAAATCCTGTTAAAGCAGGATTAGCTGTAATTTCAATAAGTCTTTCTTTTCCTATTTTATTTGTGATCTCATCACACTCGGCAAAACTTCTCTGATCACACCATATAATTGATTTTCTAAGAACCCTGTTCTCTTTATCTAAAAGAACAGCACCGTGCATTTGCCCGGATAAACCAACACCTTTTATGTCAGCAGCATTAACTCCACTTTTCGAAATTACATCATTAATAGTGCCGCTAACTGCATTCCACCAATCCTCCGGGTCTTGTTCGGCCCAACCGTTATAAGGCTGGTACAACGGATATTCTCTTAGGGAACTGGCAATTGAATTACCCTTTTCATCAAACAAGACAGTTTTTGTGCCGGATGTACCTATGTCAATACCTAGTAAATAAGGCAACCTAACCCCTCCTAATCATTTTAATCCTCATATATTTTATATTACTTATTATACATAATTAATATTCCAATTCAATAGCTTCTCCAATTAATTCATAAGATGTTTTCAAAACTTTTGTACCTGTCAATTTCTGACTACGTTCATCGGGCTGACTTCCACCAACAAAAATCTCAAATTTCCCAGGTGCCAATATACATTTCCCATCATCATTAATAGCAACCATTTGTCTTGGTTTTAATTCAAAATCAACTACTTTTTCTTCACCTGGTGCTAAATTAATTCTTTTGAAACCTGAAAGCTGCCATTTTGGTGTATTTACACCCTCACATAATTTGATATACAACTGTACAACTACATCTGAACTATAGTTACCTATGTTCTTTACCTTTACACTGCATGAAATACTGTCTCCTATATTAATTTTATTATTTGATATTAATAAATCCCTATATTCAAATTTAGTATAGCTAAGACCATAACCAAAAGGATAAAGAGCTTCATTTTCCATATACTTGTAAGTGCGATTAACCATAGAATAGTCTTTAAAATCTGGTAACTCTTCTGTGGTCTTGTAGAAAGTAACAGGAAGCCTTGCCGCTGGGCTATACTCTCCGAACAGCAATGATGCAACAGCCTTTCCTCCCTCTGCTCCAGGGTACCAAGCCTGAATTATTGCAGGAATATTTTGATGAGCCCAGGTCACTGCTAAAGCACTTCCCGAAAGTAATAAAAGAATAATGGGCTTCCCAGTCTTGTACACTTCCTCAAGCAATTCCTGCTGGAGCCCGGGAAGATTTAGATTAGGTTTATCCCCACTAGCATATACATTTGATGCATCACCTTCTTCTCCTTCAAGACTTGCATCTAACCCTAAGCACATTACTACAACATCGGATCTCTCTGCAGCGGAAACCGCCTCGGCAAACCCTTCTCTTGGCTCGCTTAATCCAATCCTTTCATTATATAAGTGACAACCATAAGCATAGTAAACTCTTGTGTCTTCTGTCACTGCTTCCCTTATGCCTTCTAATACAGTAACATATTTTGATGCCGTTCCAGAATAATTACCTATAAGAGCCTCTCTACTATCTGCATTCGGGCCGATAACAGCAATAGACTTAATTTTACTTTTATCTAGTGGAAGAAGACTTTCGTTCTTTAGAAGAACCAAGCTTTTTTTGGATACTTCAATAGAGAATTTCCTATGCTTATCACAATCGTTTAATTCATATGGAATTTTAGCATAAGGAACCTCATTATCTTCATCAAACATTCCAAGCTTCATTCGTGTAGTCATTAGCCTTATCACACACTCATCTATTGCCTCTTCACTAACTAAACCTTCTTTATGTGCAATCAATAAATTACCGTACATGCTTCCGCAATTTAGGTCACAACCATTGTTAACAGCTAATGCAACGGATTCTGGAGCAGTATTAGTAACTTTATGATTTTCATGGAAGTCTTTTATTGCCCAACAATCAGAAGTAACATGCCCCTTAAAGCCCCACTCCCCACGAAGTATTTCCTTGAGCAAAGTTTTACTTCCGCAACAAGGTTCACCATTTGTCCTGTTATATGCTCCCATTACACTCTCTACATCTGCCTCTTTTACAAGCTCTTTAAAAGCGGGCAGATAAGTTTCTCTCATATCTTTTTCGGAAGCAATTGCATCAAACTCATGCCTTTCACCTTCTGGTCCGCTGTGCACAGCAAAGTGTTTTGCACATGCTGCAACCTTCAAATATTTATCATCACCTTGCAAACCTTTAACAAAAGCAACTCCTAATCTGCCTGTTAAATATGGATCTTCTCCATAAGTCTCATGTCCTCGTCCCCATCTTGGGTCACGGAATATATTTATATTCGGAGACCAACAAGTCAAGCCCTTATAAATACCATGATCGCCTTTTCTTTGAAATTCATGGTATTTTGCTCTAGCCTCTGTAGATATAACATCTGCAACATCATAAATCAAATCCACATCAAAGGTTGCAGCTAATCCAATAGCTTGTGGGAATACAGTAGCTGTTCCTGCTCTTGCAACTCCATGTAAAACCTCACTCCACCAATTATAAGAAGGTACTCCTAACCTATTTATTGCTGGTGCATTGTGTAGCATTTGCATAACCTTTTCTTCAAGTGTCATCCTTGAAACCAAATCTTTTGCACGTTCCTCGAAACTAAGCTCCTTGTTCTTATAACCTTCCAGGTCAGATTTTGATGAATTATTCAAGATAATCCTCCTTTAATTTCAGAATACTATCAAATCACTACTTTCAAAGAATCTAATGCATTTAAACACTTGTATATATTGCCCAAAATTTATTAAAATATTTTTTAAAACTACTAAAATATTATAACACAATTAATTAGCATGAACAGTTATTTTTTGGACTTTTAAAAAAACAAATGCGAAACCTATACTTAAAATACAAAGCTATAAATTTATATAGTGGTATGCTCATAAGAAAAGGGATAAAAGTATATAGAAAAATCGGAGGTATTGTACACCTCCTCCGATCTAAATATTCTAAATATTAAATTATTGCGGCTAGCTTGTAGTATGCCAAGGTCTAATTAGGTACAACACTACTATAATATAACTTAGCTCATCTACATAGCTATGACTATTTTTATTCTTTAACACCACCAACATTAAGACCCGTTACAAAGTAACGCTGTACGAATGGATATACCATAATTATAGGCACCATTGCAACAATAGTTATTGCAGCTTGCATAGCTATTGGAGTAACCATTCCTCCTGCCAATTCTGCACCAATTCCAGAAGTTGCGGCTTGTGCAGATTGTCCTTGTGAAAAGGAAGATGCCAAAAGCTTTTGAAGTTCAAAAGATAGAGTACTTAGGTGCTGTTTGGATGAAGTATATAAATAAGTATCAAACCAGTTGTTCCACTGCCAAATAGCAACAAACATAGCTATTACGGCTAAAGCAGGTTTGCACAGCGGGAAAATAATTCTAAGGAATATCCTAAAATCACCAGCTCCATCAAGCCTTGCCGATTCAACCAAACTCTCTGGAATAGAACCAATATAAGTTCTAACTACTATAACATTAAATGCTGATATCAGAGTTGGTATAACATATACCCAAAAACTACCGTATAAGCCAAGATTTTTTATCAGTAAAAACCCAGGTATCAAACCAGCATTAAAATACATTGTCAAAACAACTGCAATTGTAATAAACTTATTAAAGATATACTCCTTTCTACTTAAGCAATAAGCCATCATCGCTGTAAGGAATACATTTAAAATAACAGTTATTACTGTTCTTAGAACTGATATTATAAATGCCATAGGTATAGTACCTGATATAAATACCGATCTATAATTTTGTAATGTGAACTTTCTAGGCAAAAGAAAGATCCCGCCTCTTACCGAATCCAAACCCTCGTTAAAAGAAACAGCCAAAGTGTTTAGAAAGGGATATAGTGTAACAACACAAAGAAATAATAGTAAGATCACATTAACAGTGTTAAATATAACATCACCAAGTTTGTACCTTTTGTTTCTAAATTTAAAATACATAAATTAAACAGCCCCTCTTTAAATAAGTCTTTCTTCTCCAAGTAGCTTGCAAATCCAGTTTGCAAGGAATAATAATATTATACTGACAATAGTCTTAAACATACCTGCTGCAGTTGCAAGTGAGAAGTTCCCTTGCCTGATGCCATACCTAAGGGTAAATACATCAATAGTTTCTGACCATTCAATATTTAATCCGTTTCCTAAAAGATACTGAAATTCAAATCCAGCGTTCAGTACACTTGCTATATTCATTATCAAAAGAACAACAATTGTAGATTTAATACTAGGAAGCGTAATATTCCACATCTTCCTAAACCTTCCTGCACCATCAATATCAGCCGCCTCATAGAGATTAGGGTCTATAGAGGTCATAGCACCTAAATAGATAATCGCATTAAAACCGACATTTTTCCATACATTACCAAGTCCGAAAATACCCCAAAAGTACTTTCCTTCCCCTAACCACATTATTGGTTTTTCAATCAAGTGTAACTTCATCAGTAGAATATTTATGATACCATTTTCTGCTGACAAAGATTGAGCTATAATACTACATGCTATAACCCAAGATATAAAATATGGCAAATAGGAAATAGTCTGTACCGTCTTCTTAAAAGCTAAGTTTTTCACTTCATTTAATAAAAGTGCTAAACCAATTGCCGTTATAAAAGATAAAACTATATTTATAAGACTCATACAAACTGTGTTTCTTAATACGTTTAAAAAGCCTTCATCCATAAAAAGAAATTTAAAATTCTCAAATCCAACCCATTTCTGATTAAAAATACTTTTTCCCGGTCCGGGTCTATATTTCTGAAATGCCATTACCCATCCTGATAGGGGTAAATAATTGAATATAAATATATATATAAGAATAGGAACCGACATAAAAATCAGCTGTTTTTGCTTTACAATGGTTCGCCAAACACTTGTCTTTTTCTTTGTGTTTCTCCGTCTATTTATATTCTTGTTAAAAACTAAGGAAGTGTCTTCCATGAAAATTCTCCTCTATAATATAATCTTTATGTGAACGTAAAAAATTTTTTTGCCCCTCATTTACATTAAGATATGCAATATTTATATGGATTAAATATTGCATATGGTTTGTATATCCACACCCAGACCTCTCTTTCGTGAGATCCGAGTGTGGATATAACTTAATAGTTATAATTACTCAGTTTTAGATAAAGTCCTAATTCTTTCTTGAATACCCTCATTGTATACTTTTTCAAGACTTTCAATATCTAATTTTTCAATTTGGTCAACATACTTCTTCCACAAATCCTCAAATTGAGCTGGTTTCGCAGAAATAATCTTTGGTAAGTTTGCAAAAGCATAATCCTTTAACTTCTGATCAGTAAGTTGTGCAGGTGTACCAACTGGTATTGATATTGTATAACAAGGGAAGTAAACAGGATTCTCAGGTACATTACCAAACAATGCCCCTTGAGTCTTCACGCCATAGGCAGTAAGTACTTCCTTTGCAACATCATCAAGAGAATCAAAATACTCACCTGGTTGCGCGTTTGGATTAGTAGCGTTTCCATCACTATATGAACCTTCAAGTTTCGGACAAAACTGTAGTAAAGATTCAGCCCAGTTAGATAACTTCCACTCTTCACTCTTAGAGTTTTGTCTTTGTTCTTCTGTCCTATAGTACATTCCGTTCTCATCCACCAAATAGTCTTCGCCTTCAATACCCCACTGTAATATCTTCTGCCACTTCTCATCTAAGAGAGTGTCTAATATTTTCATTACTCTGTCGGGATCTTTACAGCTAGTACTTATTGCATAACCACTGTTAATATTTATATTCGGACGATTTAAGTACCAAGGCTCAATATCTTTACTAAATGTAACCGGAACAGGTACATATTGTCTCTCGAACATCTTCTGGTCAATTATTGAATTATAACCCATTTGGAAATTCCATCTTTGGTCATATAGACCTAATACTCTTCCACTGGATATTTTTGAAATATAGGTGTCAAAGTTGTTTGTAAAAGTCTCTGGATCTATTACTCCAGCATTATACATTTCGTTTAATTTCTTAAAGTACTGCTTCGATATATCTAAATGAGCATAAATTCGAGCAACATTGTCGTCGACTATAACACCACCATCATTTGGATGTCCGCTCAATTGTGCAGGTGCATTTCTAAGTGGCCAATCTTTACTTGGATCAGTAAGAATTTCAAATCCAATTGTTTTTTGACCATTTATTTCAGGATATTTTTCCATGTACTTTTGGATATAATCGAACCAGTCATCAAGAGTCTCGATCTTAGGATATCCAAATTCCTTAAGTACCGCAGCCTGAATCCAGAATGCAGGACCGTAGGATTCGTTCTCATAATAGGTCCCTGAAACCACACCGTAGTTGGGCATTACATATACGTGACCACTAGCAGGATCTTTGATTTGATTGTAAATCGGTCCATAATGTTTTTTAAGATTCGGGTACTTTTCAATAAAGTCTTCTAGCGGAATCAATGCTTCTGCGTCAATGAACTCTTGTAAGCCAGACTGCTCACCCGCAAGACCTAGTAAATCTGGATAGTCTCCACCGACAATCATAATACCAGCTTTTTCTTTAGCCTCTCCAACAAGAAATTCAAACTCAAATTTGACACCAAGCTCTTCTTCGATAAGTTTGTAAATCTTGTGATCCTTTGATGGCTGAGTAGCAGCCATTGCATTGTAAACCTTGATTGTAAATGGACCAGAGTCTCCACCTGTCTTGTTGGGGTCTGTACTGCCCCCAGGGTCTTTCTTACAACTTGCCAAGCTCAAACAAAAAGATAAACAAAGTAAAACCGAAATACCTCGTGAAAACAACCTGTTTCTACTCATAACGTTCCCCCTTGTTTTGGTTATATGTAACACATAATACATTCTTATTATAAGTTCTTTGATGTATTCTTGTCAAGTTACTTAAATTGACTACACCCTGCTATTTAAGCATATCTGTTTATACGAGAAAACTTACCATATTTTCCCTCTATACACGATTATTTGTTTGTGTTTTATTAAAAACCTTTCTCATTTAATCCCACTTTATACAAACCACAACAAATTCATCTTGATATTTTACCCTGCACACTAGATATTTTTCTATGTTTTACTATTTTATTATATATATTAAAGACCTATTTTTTTCATCATAACATGAGAATCATGCCCTTCTGCCGTATTTTTACAAATACCTTTTAATATTCTAAAGGTTCGTCTACGTTTTTTTACAATACATTTAACTCCTCTATGTATCCATGCAAATACTAATAAATACGGATGTTTTTTTAATATAGGGTATTTTTCTCTCATCATATCAAAATCCAAAAAAACTTTTCCAAAAATGGCCTTAGACTTAATAAGCTTAGGTTTCTCTGTTTTTGAATATTCCTTTCTCAATGCAGCCATTGCAATATTATTGTACGAAAACCCAAAGGTCCCTCCATCTGTAATATAATTCGATACTGCTCTAAAGGTCGTCTCATCTATTTCAAAATTCATTTCCGGTACCTTAATATCAAACCATATTTCACACAAACTAAAAATATTTCTTGCGAAAATATCAAGCTTGATTATCTTCAATTCCCTCCATATGCTTGAAAAATCCAAGTCTTCACTGAATTTGTCCAAGATAATTGCTATATCAAAAATCATTCTTACTCCCGCACCAGTCTTATAAAAATGCTTTGCTAAATGTGTTAATAAATACACTAAATGATAATTCATATTAAGCTCATAGGTATAACTATTACCTTTAGGCTCAGCATGTTCCCATGGGTTTTTGAAGTATTCAGCATAGTCAACCTTCGAATTGATTTTAGTATTTACAATTTTATCATGAGCTTCAAATACTACTTTATCCTTTGTATACTTGTCATGCCATACTGAAGATGAACATCTATAACTTAAGTCAGTAAAAATTTTTTTTACCTTCTCCATATCCTCTCTATATACAAGAAAATCAATATCTCCTTGAGTTCTCACCTGCTTTACCGGATAAAATTCCCGTATTAAAATGCCTTTAAAATATATGTGCCTAATCTTTTGTTCATTGAATCTATCCGTAATTTCACGATATGCTTTCTGTTGTTCTTCATATCTAAAGGTAGCGTAGAAAAAATCCGATTTAAATTTGTTGATAATGGACTCTTCCGGTTTATCAGCCTCCTTAAGCTTTTGTATAGCTAAATAGATAGCTCCTGCTAAGGAATGCTTTCTTGCTAGTTCATATATTTTTTGCCAATCAATATCCACCTGCTGCCTACTTTGTTTGGTTCTATCTCCAGCAAAATTAGGCTTTAAAGGTATTGTATCCTTCATAAATGCAGTTAATAAAGCTATGAAATATCGGCTGTTGACGTCCATTTTACCCTCCAATAATCCTTTTATTTTGAACCTTTAGCACTCTATCACAATCGGCGATTGTTGCCTCTCTATGGGATATAAATATACAGGTTTTATTTTTTATACGTCTCAAATTATTAAGAAGTTGCTTTTCTGTTGCAACGTCAAGAGCTGAAGTCGCTTCATCTAGCAATAGTATAGGTGCCTTTGAAGCAAGTGCTCTAGCTATTGCAATACGTTGAATTTGACCTTCTGATAACCCGATACCCCTCTCGCCAATTATAGTATCAAGCCCCTTTGGCAGTTCAGAAATAAAGTCCATTATACAAGCCGTTTTAGCAGACTCAATGACCCCTTGTTCATCTATATCCTCACAAAAAAATGTTATATTATCTCTGATTGTTCCGGACAAAATCATATTTCCCTGAGGTACGTAGGAAAACAACCTTCTCATCCCCGCATCGATATCATAACAATTATTTTCAGACTTTAAATAAATCCTTCCGTCATCAACTTTCAACAAGCCAAGTAACAACTTTATTAATGTGCTTTTACCTGCACCGGAGCTACCTACTATAGCAATTAACTCACCTTTATGTACAGAAGCTGAGGCTCCTTGAAAAATGGGTTCGTTCTCATAGGTAAAACTTATATTCTCAAATTTAATAAATTCCATTTTTTTATAGATCTGTTCTATATCCTTAATATCTTTAGTACATACTTCCTCTTTTAAATTTTCCAATTCAATTAGACGCTCTACTGAAGCTATCATAGAAAAATACTGGGGTACAATTCCTGAAATATTCTTAAAAGGTGCTTTTACTTGTTCAAATACTTGTAAAAATGCAGTTAATGCTCCAAAAGTCATAGTACCTGCTCCAACCTTTAAAACACCCCACACCAAAGTCAAATAATAGCAACCGGTAAACAGCACATATACTCCTGTTCCCGCAATATTGCTTATTGTATTGCGTTTTATTTTAGCTTTGTAATTATCTTTCTGCAGAGCTTTCAAGCGATTCATTATTGGCTTTTCAGAAATAAAAGATTTAATAACTATAAGATTTTCAATACACTCTTGCATAAAAGAACGCGTTTTGCCATCGGTCTGTTGTACTTCCTTATGTAAATTTTTAAAGCTCTTTCGGTAAACCCAACTTATAGCAAATACACAAATTCCACATATAATTAATATCAACGTATAAAGCCTATCAATAAATAGCATTACAGTAAGACCAGCAACCAGTTTGACTGACATGGATACAACTTGGGGCAATATAGATACTATCGCCTCCACAATAATCCTTATGTCACTTGTCAGCCTATTTATATATTCCCCTGAATGATATTTATTTAGCTCTGTCAATTCCTTAGCCGCTAACGAGCCGAATACTCCCTGCTTCATGTTCATTTCAATTTTCCCGCTTGCTCTAACTCTAATATTACTGTTTAAAATATTCAAGCTAGCTTGAAAGGCAATTACTCCAATAAACATGGCAACATAATATAAAAGGTTTCCGTTTTGTTTTCCTGTAGCGATATCAATCACCTGTTTAGAAAACAATGCCAGTATAATAAATGTCAAGGCTAAAAGCGAACTGATAAAAACCAAAGAAAACACTTGCCAAATATGTTTCTTTGAATATTTATATATCCATTGTAAAGAATCAAATCTCTTAGTCATTTTAGTCTCCTTATCCTAAGTCTAGCTTGTTGCTTAAGACTCCGAAAAGGTATGGTAAATATCCAGAAACGCCAATACAACTTATACATGACATCATTACATCTATACAGCTTATCGCCTCGCTCAAAAGCCTTAACTACAGCAATTACATTTTCTTTAGGCACATTTCTCTCAATTACGAACTGATTGTCACCACATAAATCATAGCTGTTTTTATTGACTTTAACTATTCTATGTAAAACATAATCTCCATTACTGCGTCTATACAAGGGAATATCCCCTTTTCTAAGATTAAATTTATCGCAATTAGTCAGTATAACTTTGTCCCTTTTGTGTCTTAGCATTGGATTCATGCTTGTCCCTGTAACGGTAATTATTATGTCTATTTTTTCATCTAGCATTTTGAGAATAATAGGAGACAAACTCTCTATAGTTGTACTAACTTTATTTACTTTCATGGTTCAAGAATTCCCGCTGTTTTTAGTTTTTCACAAAATTTCTCGATATGACCTCTTGCTGTTTCAGCGTCTACTTCATATTCTTCAAGCATTGCATCTAAAAGTTCCTTTTCACTTCTTTCCTCTTCTAGCTTTTTCCACAGAAAAGCACCCGTTTCATTAAGGGTAATCATAGCATTAAAATCAAGAGCCTTTTCTCCAAAAGGAATAACAATATAATTACCTGCAATTTCTCTCAATGCAAACTCCTTTGATAATTTCATAAGCATTCTCCTCCCTTAAGGCATTACAATTTTTTAAAAATCATCTTATAAGCTTATTTTATCGTATGCCACCTTTACCGCTTCCTCACTTATATTGCAAGCAAGTTTATAAATAGGTACCCCTTTTAAAAGTTCATCTATCAAACCTAATAATTTGTCCATCTTCTCAATTTTCTTAGGGCGAACCGTCTGATCTAAAATCATCTTAATCGTATCCTTATTGTCTATTTTCTTTATCCAGTTTTTATTGGAACGCTCAATAAAAACAATACCTTTTAAGGGGACTTTGATATTATTATTCTTATCTGTTTTTCCACTCCAGGGAGTACCATAAACAATAAATTCCTTTCCATTATAACGTATGGCAGGCTTATCGTCATTAATAATTATCGCACGCTCTTTCCCGAAGTACTTTTGCCAAAGTTCCGCATGTGTTGATTTTCCAGTTCCACTTTTAGCTGAAAAGGCATATGCTGCATTGTCAATTGCTACAGCCGATGAATGTAACATAAAACCATCATAATCAAGAAGTTTATGATAAAATTCACTTCCGGTCCATATGTATTCGCACTCATCAAAGGTTAAATGTTTATTTTCAAGCTGTTTTGCTTTTAAAAAATCCGGACCTATATCTATTGTAATGTTCAGCAGTTTGCTTTCTTCAGAAAGATATTTTTGGGATTGTCTTTTTAGTAATTCTCCCTTCACCTTCATACCAATATATAGATCTGCTATTTTATATATATCCATAACAACCTCTTTTTCTCGTTTATGAGTGTAATTGCGGCAATCATTTATAAAACATAAAGGCGTTAGATATACACTAAAAATCAAGAGAGCATTATAGCTCTCTTGATTCTTAGTATAATAAAATCCTTTTGTAATACCGTAAATAGGTATCATAGTTTACTTTTTGAAGAAACTACATATCGATTTCTTCAAAATCTCCTAGATCACTACTTAATGCTATAATATCTTCCACCTCAAATTGTTGAATTTCAATCTCTGGTGCTAAATAAGGCTTTTTCATCTTTTACACCTCCTTTTAATTAATAGTTTCTTCTACAATTTTACTGTATATAGTAAAGACATTTCCTTTGCTGTCTTCGTAAATTACATAACCTCTTGCATACCATGTTTCTTCAAACAATGCAGTCTTGTTAAGTACAAAAATTCCAACTAAACCTTTTGTAGTAGCAGAAGCGTTAAGCACATCTAGCTGGTCTACAACAAAATCAGTTTCTGAAGAACCTATCGAGGAGTTATTCGTCACTATTATTCCGTGTGAAACAACTGTATTTCCGTGTGGTACAACTCTTTCAGCAACAAAAGTTATTTTTTCTTCAGTTTTTGTTATGCTTGTAATAGCTATTCTTGCCTGGATATCAACCGACTCTGACTTAGGAACATACACTGCTGAAAGCTTTAAATTTCTTAGGATATTGAATCCATAAGACCTACTATAGCTAAGAATGTTTCCTTGTTGATCTTCCCAGTATGCAAATTTTTGCCCATCCACAGGCTGATTTGCTACAACAACAACATAATCCCTTATGCTATACTCTCCCGAACCAGTACCTCCATAAACATCTAAGGTAACAGTCTGAGCAATTTTTTCATATAGAGCTGTTACAACTATATCTTCTTTTGCTGCTTTGATTTCTTCAGCACTTTTATCCCAACCAACAAACTTATATCCTAGCATCTCAGGAGCTTCAGGGAAAACAACTTCATCTCCCTCTCTTAATGACACAGTTTCGATTATTTCGCCATTTCCATCTTTGAAGGTCACAAGATAACTGCTTTTTTCAGAGAAGTACACTGTTAAGGTCTCATCAGAGCCAATTTCAAAAGTATACTCTGGTTCTGTTGAAACTACTTGATCCTCACTGTTTTTCCAATACATAAATACTGAATCTTCGTCAGCAAGTGCGGTCAATGTAATCTCGGTACCTATTTCAAAACTCTTCGTTTCTCCATCTTCCCATCCAGTCACAATTCCCTTACCGTCATATTTTATTGTCAAATCAGCGGTTTGCTTTTCTGAATCCTTTGTATATGTATATACTGTTGCCTTTTTATGATTTGCGTCATCTTGGCAAGCTACAAAGAGGTTTCCATTGCTATCTACTGCAATAGATGTATATTTTACCTTTTTCTTTGAAAATCCTTCTTTTCCTACAGTGTTCCAACTACCATCTTCATATTTTTTAACAACTGCTTTTCCACCGTTTTTGCCATCTGCATAGGTCACATAAGGAGTTCCCTTGCTATCTATGACAATTGAGGTATACTCAGCCTTGCCTTTAGAGATTTCCCAACTCTTACCTTTTGATGGTTTACTTACCGTTGCTTTGCCATTGCTTCCGATAAATGCAACAAAAGGATTTCTATCATCATCTATTGCTAATGATATATGCTTAACATCTCCTTTTTTATTACAACATAACAGATAATAATTTTTCCATATCTTACCCGAACGCTTTATAACATTTATTCCCTTATTGTTAAAAGCTACATAGGGGTTATCCTTATCGTCGAAAACAATTGAAGGATCACTAAATTTATTGTTTTTTAGTAAAATCCCTGAGTTGTATTCGTTTTTCCATATACCTTTTTCAAATTTGCTTACTACCAAACCATTCATGTGCTTAATTGGCAATGGGATATTTTTTTCTGAGTAAGTATACGCAACATAAGGTGTTCCTTTGCTATCTATTGCTATAGATACATCCTCACCGTAACCTACATAGGTACCAACAGTTTTCCATTTGTTGTTTACAAGCTTATTTACAACAATCTTACCTTTACCCTCTTCAATATAAACAACATATGGGGTGTTGCTTTTGTCAAAAACTATAGATGCATCTTTTACTTTTTTTGCTGAAAACCCTTCATTTCCAACAATTTCCCAAGAATTACCTGTAAACTTCTTAACTGACAACTTTTTACTAGGCCCTGCATCGACATATGCTACATAAGGAACATCATCATTATTTAAAGCAATAGAGGTGTATTCTGCTGCCCCCTTCGAAATACCTTCTGCTCCTAAAACCACCCAATCTTCGTCGGTTGATTTAATTGCAGTGCTAATAATTTTTGGTCCTTTTGTGCTAATCTCATCAAACCCTTCATTTTGTGAATTAACACTAGGTGCGGCAAAAACACTTTGTGATATAATTCCCAATGTTAATGCCACAACCATTGCAGATGTCATCAGTTTACTCATACTTTTTCTCATCATTTTGATTCCTCCCCCGAGTTATTTTACATAATATGTACTTTATAGCATATTCTCAATATATTATATATCACCTTTACATATTTTTCTATAATATTTTGTAAAATTAATAATATATATCTAAATTATTTTTAATTTATTTACAGCATTTAACACAAACACCTTAAAGTGCCTATATTCTTTTTTATATGATCAAAACGGTCTCATACGTTAAAAGTGGGTATTATTGCATGAAAATTAGTGCTGGGGGGATAGAAGGGCTTTGTGGGTATTAGGTATTTGATATAACTCGGTTAGTTAGCTAATTGTGGTAATTTTATTATTAGGTTTTAATTTCTTTTGGATATGCTTGCATATGACGTAATTCAATTGTATTTAATATTAGTGATACAGCTGCGGCAATAAAATCTGCAACTGGTCCTGCATACATAATCCCATCGATATCGAATAATAATGGTAGAATTACGATTAACGGCAATAAAAATGGTATTTGCCTCAATAGGTACTCCATTATTTTAACATATTATTTATACTATATATGATGCGAAAATTCGGTTGTTAACCAGCAAAGGTATACGCTTCAATTAATTTTGAAAGTAGTATTTTTATTTAAGCTTTTGGATAAATCAATGCACTTTCTTAGAAAAGAACAAAAGGGGCTACGCCCCGTCAAAACCTATATGGTACACTTTTGCATTTCTTTTGTAACCCTTGCATCTTCTGCTGTTCAAGGAATTTGTTTTTAATAATGCCAATGCAATTTCTTAAGAAACAAAAAACAGGTATAAGCTGCTTTTTAAGCAGCTTTCCCTGTTTTAGAACCTTTAGAGTAATTTTATTTTTCACTCTCATAAAATGTAATTGTAACACCACCTGCACCCATAGCAGGATCGGAGCTTAAATATAATTTGTTGTTGAGATACGCATATTTGCTATCTGCACGCACTTCAAAGGTAGGTACAAGTGAACCAAAGGCACCGCCGTTTCTTACAATAATTATTTCTCCATCATCAGTCTCCCAAAGATACCTTGCATCAATTGACATAGGATGTGAGAGATTCTGATAGTCGGCTCCAGCAGGTATAATCCTAGCATTTATGCTTCCAGTTACATTACCACCAGTTATAGGAATAATATTTCTATTACCGTTATTTTTAGTTGCTCCCACCGATTGGCTGCCTCCAAGGTTAACCAATTCAGTAATGAACACATTACCCTTTCTTTCTGAGTATGCTTTTCTATAATCCCATGATTGAGATTGAACACCTTCTGGTTTAGTAACGGTTATGGAATTTGTTGAATCGGGATTAACAGCTACACTTGATATATCGTAAACACTTATCTTCATCGTCTTAGCTGCGGTATCTACAACACGCCTAGCAGCATATTTACCAGAATTCAGCCAGTTATATGAACCATTATTCGGAGCTTCAATATCTGGTACAATTCTTACATCATTCTGATTAGCAGCAGTCCCGGCACTCCTAAAATACACATAATTTCCGTCATTGGTTTTAAACACTAATAACTGCTCAATTTCCATAGAACCATTTGAAATATCCAACTGAAAATCAAGCCCTCCAGACATAACATTACCTGTAAATTTAGGACCCGTTATTGTTCCGCCTTGAACTACAAAAACTTTCCTCTGACCGTATTGTGTTTTGCCAAGATTATAAATCGTATCTAGTTTCATGTTGGCTTCAAAAACAAGCACCCCTTTTTCTGGTTGTGGAATTCCAGCAGGCATTCCACAGGTCCATGAATTATGAGGGATAAGTATCATGTTTTCTGATTGTTGTACAGGTGGCGTTGGTGTAGGCACCACAATTTCTTCAACAGGAAAACTAGATATAAAGCCTAAAAGATACTTTCTTAATGCACCGAAATCAATTGAGTCTACAGAACCGTCGCCATTTAGATCTGCAACAGTTGTATTCTTAATCTCATAGCTTCCTAGCAGATACAATCTATACAAACCAAAATCTAATGAATTCACAGAACCATCTGAATTTATATCACCATACTGAATTGCAAATGAAAACATAGACTTACTAGACAATAGCGTCAGCACAAAAACTACTATAAAAACCCAAGATTTTTTCACAGTAAAACCTCCTCCCAAATTACATTTTTAGTCTCTTCAAAAAACAAACTGTATTATATGCAGCCACCTTACCAGTTTTTCTAAATAATCCGTTTGTACAATTTTATTATGAAAAACAGCTTCTTATAAAAAATTGTTTAATAAAAAGCTGTTTTTAAAACCAAGTATTATGCAACATTGAATTCTACTTTTGATAAATAATTATGTATCAAAAACAATTATTGCAGACCAAGCAATTTAAGCCGTAAGCTTCCAAAATCAAGGGAGTTAACCTCACCATCATTGTTCATGTCCGCAGTTATATAAGCCTCAGCAAAAGGTAGCGAATCAATGCCAAGAAGGTATTTTCTTAAATATCCAAAATCTAGGGAATTCACCTCTCTATCACCATTTACATCTCCCTTTATTAGATTTGATGTTGGTGTTGGCGTTGGTGTAGGGACTGGAGTATTCCCTAATCCTCTTAAAATTGAAATAGTATTATCGTACCACAACTTCGCAATTTTGCTATATCCAGTTGTGTTTAAATGTAATCCATCTGAAGAAAGATCCACATGCTGTGAAAATTGAACATCACTTAGTTTAACAAAATACACTTTTTTACCTTCACTAGCTTTCTGTTGTACTACTCCGGGGATTTTTGCGTTATATTGCTTGACCATTTCAGGCCATGGATAATAATCCGCTACAAATATAGTAATATTAGGTTTATTATTTATAATTTGATCGATTAGATTGCTTAATCCAGCACTATTTTCTCTTCCTTGTTGAAACATGTCGTTCCCACCAATCCATAGCAACACAACATCAGGGTTATGTGTATTAAGCCAGTTATCAATACTGGCAGCTACCTGGGGAATTGTCCAACCGGAGTGACCTTCATTATCTCTATCGGGCAAACTACTAGGCCCGCGTTTGTTGGAACCAACAAAATCAACACTTAAACCCGCTTGTGTATAATACTTGTATAAATCAGTACGATAAGACCCCCAATCCGGGTCGCCCATACCTTCGGTACAAGAATCACCTACCGGCATTATTTTTATTGTTTGTGTTGAACCCTTTGATACTGTAAACATTCCACCTAGAATGGCAGTAATCAAACCTATTGAAAATAACGTTTTAATAGCTTTCAATTTAGTTTTGTACATAATATTCCCTCCTGTTTTTTTGTAAGTACTATGTAGTTAGTACTTCTAACACTAATTACCAATCTTTGGTCCCTCATAATGATAAAGCCTTCATTTTTCAAAAGTCTCGTGCATTAAAAAACAAAATCCGTAGACGGGTCACTGGTCTGCTGCTACTTGGTGTACAATAGAATTTTAATGCATCAATTTTGATAGAATCAACTTGTATCTTTAGCACGCAAACCACAATGCTTTAAATTAACAAACTGAATAAACCTAGGTGTAAAAATAATTGTAGTTCTAACTTTCATAATTTCATTCCTTTCTTTAAAAAATTATAATTGAGCCATTTCAAAAATACTCTATCGTCACTATGAGCTTAAAATCCATCCGTTTTCTTGAAATAGCAATTATTTTTATAGTTGCCTTAGGGAAAACAGCCCTAAAAAATTATATAACTCTTTTATTATCATTCAACTTCAATCCCCTTGAATGTGGCATCTTTCTTATCGTTATCCGAAACAACTTCTTCAATCTGAAGAATGAAATTATTGTGCTTTATATATCTTTCAGGATAATTATAGGCTTGGAATGAGATCAAATTTCCATCAGCCAAACCCGGTACTTTCCTGAAGGTTACATTCTCATTAAAATCCTTTGAACCATCATAAGGTTTAAGAACAATTCTAAAATTCTCATTCTTGAGATAAAATCCCGGAAAATTTTTAGACTCAAAGGATATACAATTGGAATCAGCAAGCCCAGGAACTATTTTAAATGTAGAGTCGTCTGGTAAAATCCCATTAGCTGAAATATATGCTTCATAATGTATTTTGTGTTGTATAAATAGTCCAGGATGATTATACGCTTCAAATTTCATATACACCGGATCTGTTTTATTAGTAGCCGGTGTCGGATTAATAGTCGGTACTATTTCTGTGTACGGCTTTGGCGTTTGTGTTGCCCATGGCATTTGGGTTGGCCACGGTATTTGAGTTGGCCACGGTACTTGAGTTGGCCATGGTACTTGAGTTGGCCACGGTGGCTGTATTGTTATTTGGGGTGGTGTTGGTGTTATCACTTGGGTTGGTGTAGGTGTTTGGGTTGGTGTAGGTGTTTGGGTTGGTGTAGGTGTTTGGGTTGGTGTAGGTGTTTGGGTTGGTGTAGGTGTTTGTATCTGGGTTGATATCTGTGTTTGGGTTGGTATTGGCGTTGGTGTTTGCGTCGGTGTTATATCGGCAGCTTCCTCTACCTTTAATGTGGCAAAGGGTGTGGCAGTAACATCTTCAACTTTTAAAGGTGAAGGCGTTGGTTCAGTTTTAGAATCAAAGCTGCCTTGATTATTTTTGTCTGAAAACGCTTGTAACAATTCATTTACACTAATGTTTTTGGCTTCATCAAGCGAAAAGTCGCTTCTGTGTTTTTTCAACTCATTGTACAATTTATATCTTCCTGAAGATATGCCTTCATTATGTGCATCTTCCCTTTCAGATGTATTAGTTTGAATAATATAAACATTTACTTTACCCTTTTGAAGTATACTGTCCTTCAACGAATTCATTATGCTGTCAAACTTATCTTTTTTCTCTTTGTATTCGTTGCCTTCTTCATTCCTTTTTGTATTTAAAGTACCTGAGATTAATATATACTCCTTTGAAGCTTCATCTATATTATCAGTTTCCTTAACCTCATCAACTATTGTGTTAATAGCTGTAGAAACCTCAACCTTATCAAGCCTTATTTTTTCAGTAAAAGCCTTTGCTCCTTCATTTAGCGGAACTAAACGTAAAACCTTTCCCTTATCATCAATTTCCATTTCAAGACTAGGATTTATGTCCACATCAACATAAGCAAACACTTTAGGCTCAGAAAACATTTTCATAACATTAATTCTACCTGCAAAAAATGAATAGCATGTTATAACAACTAGTATACAAGCAGCACTATATACAAGTCTTTTTTGGATTGACCTTTTTGTGATAATATCACTTTTTGTAAATTCAACATGCTTACCTACATAAATTGTAGGACTTCTTTTTATATAAAAACACTCAAATTCATCATTAGTAACTATTGCCTTGTGTTTTGTCAGTTTTATTACAATCCCCTTGTATTTCATTTCTATCCCCCTAAATGTGAAGTGTAGATTGTTTTATCAGTTAATTGTCTAGCATATTTTATTTAAGTATGTTTTGAAATTACCATAATCATTTCCATAGATTATACACAAGCAAATAATAAACTCTCTATTTCTTTCAACAGTCTTTGGATGAACGTCTATTATTTTTGAAAGTTCTTTCATATGGAAATACTTTTTGTTTCTTAATTTGTCGTATATTTTTCTGTTTTCTACAATTTTTTTAGCTATGCCTATGCACATCTGTTTTGAGTCTTTGTGTTTTGGCATATAATTGGGCAAATTACTTATATTTAATCCGAAATCTTCTAATTTTTCCGAGAAATCTTTTAACTCATAAATGAATTCATACCTATCCATTTCAGTGCCCCTATTAGATAAATTAATTTGTTCTTCTATATCTACATAACTTTTACTGCTAAAATATGAAAAGGGAATTTCATTTTTGCACACAGATGATATGTTTCTAAAATAATCAATCATCCTTCTTTTAATCACCAGTTCTGCAAATTTTATAAAACTCTTACCTCTGTCGCTGTCAAATTTTTCAATAGCCTCATCAAACGCCATTAGTCCTATACTATATTCATCACTACTTTTTAAATCAACAATTTTTGATGAGTAAAAGCTCGAAACAACCTTTAATACAAATGGTATATAGTCTTCGATAAATTTCTCTTTTAACTGCTTGTCCCCTTTTTTAATCCTTTCAACAATATGTGTTGCTGTTTCTGCAGTATAATTTATAATTGCTGAAATAAATAGCATATTTACCTTACCTCACAATAATATTAAAAATAATCTCATAATTATATAAAACATAAATAAACCCTTACGAAAGAATTTTTCATAAGAAGTTTAAATTAGATGTTTCAAAAAAATTCATTAAGCAGCATATATAGCTCTTTTTCTTCTATGTGAATTTTATTGCTAGTCATGTCACTTATTCGAAGTCATTCTTTCTTTTGTGTTCGGAATTCGAGAATATTTAATGAAATTCTTTTGTCATTTCATTAATAACCTATCAGAGATTCTATCCGTAAATTTAAAAGTATTTACGGATTTACGAAGCTGTGCTCTAGTAACATCTATTAGATAAGGTTATTTTAGAATAATAACTAGTCAATGGGTAGTTCAAAGAAAGTAAATCTCTTAGTTTATAAATATATATTTGTAATAAACTCTTTTGAAACACCTAATTCTATTTAAAATATATCTAGTTATATTATATAATAGATGTAATTGGAAAACAAATACGAAATGTTAATACGGTGCATATTCTAACTGATACATCATTTTACTATAGAAGCCACCAACCTTCGATTAGAGAATTCATCCCACATCTATTCAATTAAAGTTTCACTATTGATCAGCAGTAAATATGAACAGCATAATTTGGTAAACATTAGATTATACATGAGTTTTAAAGGCTAATTGATGCAAGTATCTCCTAGAACAACTCTAGATAAAGGATAAAAGAAAGACTATCAGTAACCAAAAAACACGCTTCACTTGCACCACAATTAACACAGACCTACTTGAAAACACCCTTTAATTTGAGTGTTTTATGAGCTTTAAGTTATAGTATAAACATTATTAAA
This sequence comes from Clostridiaceae bacterium, assembly GCA_012519925.1. Classification (GTDB taxonomy): domain Bacteria; phylum Bacillota; class Clostridia; order Acetivibrionales; family Acetivibrionaceae; genus Acetivibrio. Next base: position 2,091 of record JAAYPF010000252.1, on the reverse strand, counting down.
AAAAGCATTTGAGGTTTCACTTCTAAAAAGAGGGCCAAAAAAATAGGGGCTGTTTTAGTCCCTATTTTTGCTGCTTGTAAATATATAAAACGTTAGTTGTTTTGTGCAGTAAGTTCCAAATTTTCACTTTGATTTTTGATCTCATTAATTATACCAAATATGGTATTTATCCTATTATTCTGCTCTTCCATCGATAACAGCATTTCCTCTGAAGAGCTTGCTTGCCCTTCAGAAATTGAAGCAATGCATTCCATCTCATTTTTAATCTTTTCAAATAGGGCAATAGTGTTTTCTATCATTTTCAACTCGGTTTCAATATCATTATCAATTCCCTTAAACGACTGATTTATCTTTTCAAAACTAATATTAACTTTGTCAGCAATTACTTCGCCGGATTGAGTAGCTAAAGTTCCAGAATGTACTTTATCGAGAACCATTTTACTATCATCTCTTATTTGGGTTAAAACTTTATTAATCATAGAAACGGTGTTAGTACTTTTTTCTGCTAGATTTCTCACTTCTTCTGCTACAATTGCAAAACCTTTTCCCGCCTCTCCTGCTCTAGCAGCTTCAATAGCTGCATTTAGTGCCAAAAGATTGGTTTGTTCTGCTATTTGGTTGATGCTTTCCAGGAAATCATATACTTCATCCATACTATTTTGAAGTTTTAAAACTGTGGAATAAGACTCATTTACGGCATCATTAATTATTTTTGTCTGATTGCCCATTTCATTTATATTTTTAACACCTTCATTTATTATGTCTTTAGTGAGAGTAGAAACCTCGGATAGTTTTTTCGAAATTTTAGCTGTCTGAGAAACCTGTTCATTAGCTTCTAACATCATATTAGTTATATTGCTGACACTGTCAACTTGCACGCCTAAACCTTTTGTTACATCTTCAACAGTAGCAACAACAGTATTGCTTGATTCTTTTATTATTTTTAAATAGTTAGTACAATCTGCCACAGTCGCATTTAAAACAGTTGTACTTTTATTTATTGCTGACATTGTATTTTCCATTTTCTCAAGTAAATTATAAGCTTTTTGCTCGCTTTCATTTGATTTAAAAATCATCTCTCCGCCCCAGCGAGTAAAAAAATACATCAAGCATATTACTACATTTATCGAAAGCAATTTAATTGGAATTATTTCTCCTGACGTTATCTGCGAAATTATTATTATGCCTTCCAATAAAGCTGCAAATATTAAAAAGTTCTTTTTGTTAAAATAAGTTGCCATAACAAAAACAGCAAAAAGTTGTGGTAGCACCATCGCACCTTTCTGTTCTCCTGTGGCTCCTTGGGCAATAATTGTTATAGTTACTGTCATAATCAAACTTAAAACCATTCCAATATATTTGGTGTTTTTATCCGTTTTATAAGAAAATATAGCCCAGATAACAGCTAAAACAGACACGAGAGCTCGAATTGATATAGCACTTGAAATGCCATTTGCAATTGCATTAATTACACCATAAGCTAACATATATGATATAAATAATATTATAACTACCTTATTCACTTTTTTAGCATGGCTTTCAAGAATTTTCTCTTCCATATCAACACCCCTTAATCGATTATTCTTAACAAAAAGTTTGAATTATTCATGTAGTAAATATATTGGGAGTCTACGTAAATAAACATCAAAAAAACATGAAAATTTTACAATTGACTCTTAATATTTATCGGAACATTCTATTGAAAACTTAAAATTTATTTGACAACTTTAATTTATAAATCTTAAATCCAGAAAGGAAAGTATCATTGTGAACTCAATTACAACTCTTTTAATAGCATATAAATAAATATTACTTTTGCAAATTCAAGAGTTACTCGTTTTTATTGAGAAGAACATACCTACAAGCACTTCTAATGACTATTTTTAACTTAGCAACTTTTTTTAAAGAACTAGATGAACTTATCGCCCTATCGGGCGGACTTTCAAAATGCAAATTCCTATACTATCAAGAAAATTCGCTTCGCTCATGACTTAAAAAACCAAACCTTCAATCATTACCAAATCCATCATATATACCATATCCTTTTACAACACACTCGGGCTCTTTCTCTGGTCTCATTATCCCAACATG
>JAAYPF010000251.1 GCA_012519925.1 Clostridiaceae bacterium | reverse complement strand
TGCAATCCATTTAAATTCTCATATCCTTTCAGTATTTTATTGAAACTTAAGTCATGTTTCTCCAAAGCCTTACCCTAGAAAAATCCTGCCATGGATGGCAGGCAAACAGGATATGTCGGAGATCGTCGCCCGTCTCCGACGTCCTCGAACGGTCCCGTGAGAATGACCCGCGTTAGCGCGCAACTGCGCCCGTGAGAGGATGTGGCGGAGCCCTGCTGCCTGATTTACTCCAAAGAAATACTTCTTGCTTTTACTTTCGTAGCCTTTACGGAGAAGGATTGTTCTCTGTAGTGCAGCGGACCCGCGGAGCCACACTTAAGAAAAGTTTACTATGAAAATTTACTTCTCTAAAAATCTATTTTCTTCTTCACTCCACAAATAGAAAACATCCACCATTTTCTCACTTTCATCTTTATAGTTTAGAACAATCTTAGGATTCTCAAAAACTAACGGAAAAACAATGTATGATGCATAAAACTTATTTCCATTATCATAAGATATTGTTTCATAATTCCATGCTTCAGTTACTTTTTCATTACTAATTGAAATAATTTGTACTAATTGTCCCATATGGGATCCAGTACCTGAATATGATGTAACTTCTATGAATCTGTTTGATATTCCTAAATCCATTTCTTTAACTGCTACAATGTCTCTTCCTGGAGAAGTTAAATACAATGGTGAAATTTTGTTTTCCTCATATTTGAAAACGATTAAAACACTAGTAAAACCGTAATTGTTCCATGCAATAATATATTTGTCAATTCCATTTATAAACATTTGACTAATCTCCGGATCTTTTTCAATAAAAATCTCTTGTATCCTAGGATCATTAAATAAATCTATATCAAGTTCTCTTATAGCATTAAGATAATCATCATTTGCTATATGATATCCTGTATTTTTACTATGTGTGTTTTCATCATTAACTTCCTTTTTATTTAAACCACTATTACTTAATTCTGCAGTATCATCACTCACTATAAAGACTAAAATAGAACTAATTATCAATAAAATAAGTCCTACTAATATTGTAATTTTTTTCACAATAAACACCTCATTTAATATTACTATAATACTTACTTATTTCTCACAATAACAGGCACGCCTATCCGCTGCATTTCAGAGAACGTCAGCATGGAAGAAGTTCCAGAGCCGGACCCTTTAGAAAGACCCGTGAGCGTGCTTGCACCGGCGATGGAATTTGGTGCGGCATGCTTCATGCTCCTTCTCCAGAGAATTGACTCCATGATCTTCTAACCCGCACCTTTACTGCCATGCATTGTTATCGGATGGATGAGGCCCCCAGAGACCAGCATGCGACACGGATGTCGCATCCTATTCACCTGTACCATCCCATTTTTGAATCTCTACACCATACTCATCTATGTATCCAATAATCACCCTATCTGTATCATTATAAGAGATTATAAACCTAGCCTTATGTTCCTTATATGGATATAACTTATTATATTTAGGCTCAGCAATTATCTCTACTTTACCATCAAGAATTTTTATAGCCCCCCATAGACCATCTTTTTGTATCCTTACTACATTGTTGTTTGTCCACTCATAATCAAATCTTCCAAAATCAACATATTCGTATTCGGGCTTAATTAACCAATCACCATTTCTATTAATAAATCCATATTTACCATCAGCCTCAACAACTGCAACACCTTTATGAAAATCATATGAAAAGGTATAAGTATAATCAATAATAACATTTCCTTCCCTATTTATATATCCATATTTTTTATTCAAACATACTGGAGCTAGTCCTTCGCTGAAGCACCAAGCATCATCAAATGTGAAATCTATCCTAACGTTTCCTTCCAAATCGATATACCCCCACTTATCACTACTCTTTACCGGTGCAAGTCCTTCATTGAAGCTAGAACTTGCACTAGTTGCACCAATATAGAATTTTGAATCATCATATATTGGCTCTGTTATAATATTTCTATTAGAATCTGCAAAACCATATTTTTTAAAGTCACCTGCCATTTTAGTTATTTGAATTACACCATCTATACATTCAGAATAATTAAATGTATATTCTTGATTATTTCCCCTTTCTTCTGTTGGTATCGAGATAGAAATTTTTTCTGGTATTGATCTTTGTTTGCTATTCACATCACTACAAGAACTTAATCCTGTTATTATTAGCATAAGAAATATAATTTGAATCTTTCTCATTCTGTTGCCTCCTCTTCAAAGCCCTTCTTTCCAATCCGTCCCATGGATGGGACGGCATGCCTCATCTTTCCGATAACGTGTACATGCCCGACGCCACTGAACCGGACCCGCAAAGCCCTTCTTCTTTGGTACGCTTGCGTCGGTGAAGTGGTGTAGTGCGGATCTTCTGCATGGAATGACCCACGAAGCAATTCTTCATGACC
>JAAYPF010000250.1 GCA_012519925.1 Clostridiaceae bacterium | reverse complement strand
TTATACATATATTCCACTTTATTTTATACAAATTTTGCAATCCAATCAACAATTTTATTTCTCTGACATGTATTTTTTACCTACTAAGACCAAAGGCTAAAATGCAAATTCCTATACTATTGAATTATATTCCAGTAATTTGCTAATGGCTATTTGCCATTTTGTTGTGATTTAATCAAGAATATTATTTTAATTACATATATTAGGGGGTGAATAAATGTCATACAAAGTTACTGTTTTAGATGCAGTACTAGAGGATTGTATAGAACATGTAACATTTTATGTTGATACACCTAATCATTATGACATGAGAAATGATCCAAAAAATTCAATGATAATAACAGGAAAAATCGACACTGAAGAAGGCACAGCCGTATTATATCAATGGGCTCTATTGCCTGCCACAAATCCTGACTGTTATAAGGAAGTCACCGTAGAGTATACAAAAGATAACCAATTAGTCCGAAAAGTTTGTTTTTCCAAAGCCTTTGTAGTTGATTATTCTGAGATTTATTCAAATCATGCCGGTGTGGGAACATTTACGCTTTATATCAGGCAGTTTCGGGGAAAAGATATAGAGTGCGTTGGACAAACTACTCAACCAAGCACAGTGGAACAGAGCTTAACTGAAGAAGTTGTGGAAGAAGTCGAAGTGGCAAAAAAACAAAATTCTGTAGCAGAAAAAGTATCCCCAAGTAAATCTGCTATGAACATTACTGATAGGATTGCAAAACAGAAGGAAATGATGGATAATGGTAATGGAGTAATTGACTCTAAGTCTGCAATAGATAAATATATTGCAGGAGATAAAGATTTTGATAATAATGTTTTACAAGAATATTCAAATTCATATGCAAAATTAGTAAATTCAAATGAGGTTTGGTCATGGGACGAAGATATCCCTAATGGAGAAAATTTGACAGCAGCACAAAGAAAAAAAATAAAAGATAATGCTGTTAAATCCAACCTAGTAAAAGATGTTAAGATAAAGAAAGTTGAAGGGCAAAAATTTGGATATGCAGACTTTAAAGGAGCTGGACTTGTAATTGAAGAAATAGACTTACCACAAGATCTATGGTTGGTAGATGATGATACACAATTTAAGTGGTTAAATAGCGAAATAAAGAAGAAAAACCCAAATTTATTTCCAATCGGTTATGTTGGCGAAAAAGTGCCTGGTACAACATGGCATCATTCTGAAATACCAGGAAATATGCAACTAGTTCCTACTGGCATACATAATATATATACACATAATGGCGGAAGAAGTACTGGTAATTGGGCATGTGCATCACGGAAAAAGAGCACAGGTAAAAAAAGGAGAGGAAAGAGCAAATGATAATTAAAGATAACACTAAAATTTCACCTTTACCAGATGATGAACTAATTAATCATAAAGAAAAGAAATGGAAAGTAAAGTTACCAGCTTCATACAGAGAGTTTTTAAAAGAAAATGGAGGAGCAATTCCCGAAACACGTACATTTCATGGAGAAGAAGACAAGTATTTTATAGAACGCTTCTTAAGCATATTTGAAAAGCCAAGGGAATTACCAATGTATTCAAATTTAGATATTAGTGTTGTACTAACCACATTGGATTGTCGTTTAATATCAGATGAAGACCTAGTCGGAGTTGAATTATTACCAATTGCTGAAGTCTATAGTGGTAATTATTTATGCCTTGATTATGCAGAAAGTAGAGATGAACCCTCAGTTTGTGTTTGGTTTCATGAGGATTCAGATGATTTTGATCCTTGTGTTGAAACTATTGCTGATACAATAGAAGAATTCTTTGATATGTTGGAATAAAACCGAAAAATGCAGTTGCAAAAGGTAGGTATAACGGCCTACCTTTTATTTTTAGTGATTAAAGCCTTTAAAACATGAATTCTGACACCCACCAAACCACAAGACTTTTCCCCTGCCCAAGTCTCCTCTCTTACTGTCAAAATTGTTTTATCTGAAGAAAGCATCAAAGTAATCAAAGTCATTGGCTACCCTCAATATTGTGAATACCCTGCTGAAGTGTGGCTGATACATAGATTCCTCTACAATTTCGAAATCATTATTTGCCTCCATGAACCATTCACCACAGTTTAAAATACGTTTCATGGATTCATTGCCATATCTACTGTTAAGAAGCTCTTTGGCAGCAGATGATTGTATTATACCAGGTCTTAAATGTAGATCGAAATCTCTTGACTGTGCCTGAATAATCTTTCCTCCAGTACCATAATAAAGTAAAGCCATAACCATTTCATCCGTATTAGCAATCACTTTTCTTGTCATTGCACCTAATGAAACATTGTACTCCTGAGCCAGTTCCTTGATCAACTCCAGAGTTATTATTCTACCCTCAATCTTTGGAATGAGTGAAGCAGTCGGAATAAGCAACTCCGATGCAAACATATCCGCTTCGTTCTCAGTAGCGTTGCTGGTATCGAAATTGCCTATTTTGTAGCAAGCACATTGACTGGTATGCCATGGAATAAAAAGATGACCAACCTCATGGGCTATAGTAAACCTTTGTCGTGGCATATATAATATTTTTCGCTCATTAATAATTATAGATTTTCTTCTGCTTGTCACAACTAAAAAGGCTTCTGCAGTACAGATGTCTTCAAAGCATACCTTTATATCGTAAGAATCACAGATACCATAAATATCGACTGGTGGAGCCAGATTCATTGAACAAACAACATCCTGAGCGTAACGCTCAGGACTGTTTTCATATAGATACCTCATATTGATCACACATACTTGGATATAATATCCGCATCCTGTTTATTTAGTTCACCAGATTTACCTCTTGCGGCAATGTCAAATGAACCACCACCGGACATGAATGCCTCGACTTCCTTCCTGAAGAACCTCCACTCACGACCAAACTTATATGCTTTAATTCTTCCATCCTTAATCATGTTATATATGGTTTGATTTGTCACCCTTAATAAGTCCGCCACCTCAGTCAGGTTTAGAACATCCGGCTTTTGTCCCTCTGAAACTTCAGCCAGACTCTTGCTTAGCTTTTGAATCATTACAGAGTCCTTCCCTTCAAGGACTACTTCTCCACATTTCGGGCATACATAGGCACTAACACCTTCTACCGTTAGTTTGTACTGTCCCCATCCCGTATTAATGGACGTTTGCTTTTGTTCCATCTCTGTATTACAAATATAACAATTCTTGCTCATGTCGAATACCTCCCCCCTTCTTTTAAGAACACTATCCACACATTCCCATGCTTCGTCTTTTGTTCTACAAGCAGTAATAATCAACGGGGTATCTAAAGCGGCCACGACTACATATATCTCAGGTGTTTTATCAGTAGCTTCCTGAAACAAGACTTTTATGTCATCCGTTACTCTGTCCTTTTGAACCTCAATTGTTTTTCCTTCCAAAATACATTCCAGTACTTTCTCGATGTCTATTTGCCTTTCCGCCATTCTTTGATGAGCATAGGCAGAAACATCAAAGCAATCCTCGCTAACCCTTTTTCGAATCAGTTTCTCTGCCAATTGTTCTATCATTAAGTTTACCCCTTCTTAATTATATTATACGTTATTAAAGTCATTTTGACAATAAAATATTATAAAATATTATAAACTGTTATAAATCAATATAAAACCAAGGCAGAGATCAAAGAAGATTTACCATCTCAAATTAACCTCCGGTTTTTCGATATAAACCTTCTGATATACCCAATGTACCTAGTCTCCATCACTCATTTAGGTTCATATCAAATTGTATTGCTGGAAGATAAATCTTGCGGCTATTTTTCTTCTCGTATGACATAAATAGATCTACAATTTCCTTTATTCTATGATTTTTCTTTCCGTAGTTCTTCGGGAAGTATTCCTTCCCAAGCTACCAAACATACTGGATACTCCAACTAGGGTAACATCACCAGCATTATGTCTCTCATCAATATCTAAAGCACATATGTGCTTAGCCACCAAATAGTTTGATATCAATGCCATCTTTGCCTTTATCTCTCTTTATTCGACACAAACCCTATATTTCCCTGCAAAAAGGAAAGAAAAGTATCTTTACTGTATAACACCTCGTTTATAGCTTTGACTACTGCTGTTTGGAGGGTTTCATAAATATTTTGTGAAGTAATGTCTTCCTCGTGACTGTTCTCAATTCTCAACATAATACTGAAATATCTGTTCTAAAGACTTCAGAATGATATCAACCATATCAACCTATTCATGATCAACAAAAAAATTTATAATTACGTGAAATAAAAACACTCTCAAATGAAACTTACTTCTACAGTATTGGCAACCACTAAATCTAAAACATGTAGATTGCTTATCACATAACCCTCATAAATAAAAAAGCCTCCGTCGGTTGGCATTCAACCTCCGAAAGTCCTTGAAATCCAATGCTTATTCAGTTGATTCATGCTGATTTACTATCCATAGTTTGTATCAAACCAAAGAGGTTTTGGCCCACCGTGTAAGACACAGGCAGTAATTTATACCTTTTAACGAAACCTACACCTTTTAATTATTCTTCTGTTTGAACTCAGAGGGGGGGGTGCATAATTTAACGATTTATGGTGCATAAATGGCCTTATGTTACATAATTTCAAGAAATTAAATTCTTCATTAATAGCAAAAATCCCCCGAAACGCTTAATTCAAACCGTTTCAGTGCAAAACAAAAAACTGCCATTGTATCAACGACAGTCATTTGATTTGGTGGAGGCGAGGGGAGTCGAACCCCTGTCCGAAACCATATCCACAAGAACTTCTCCGGGTGCAGCCCTTATTTTAACATTCCCTCACTGCAACGCCCAAGGGCAGGCTGTGCAATTTGGTAGCTTCATAGATTCGGATCAACCTCAAAGCTTTGGCTGATCAGTTCTAGAGTTTAACCTTCCCGCTCAAAAGGCCTGACTTAATGACGCCAGCTACCCAAGGTGCAGGAACCCTGGACTGACGGGCCGCCTATATTAGGCAGCAGCTAAAGCGAAATTATCGTTTTTAGCGTTTATTTTTAGTTTCTCGTT
>JAAYPF010000034.1 GCA_012519925.1 Clostridiaceae bacterium | reverse complement strand
TGCAGGTGTTCTTAGATACAATCACGGATAAGCTTTCACTAACTTCGGAGCAGTTGGATCAATTGCTGCAAGCTTTCATGGCTGTACTTCCTAAAGAACTTAAGGAAAGACTTCCATTGTGTGCGTAGGGACAGAAATTACGATACTTGACTAAAGCCAAATATTGAATTTTCAAGGTGCATATGGATTATTGATGTGCGAAGTTTAAGTAAATAAGCTTAAGAATATTGGGCTTTATCGTGTGCAAATTTTTGAAGAGGAATTTGAAGATATAGAATCGGAGCATTTATTCATAAAAAAACATGCTGAAAATGTTAAGAAAGCTAAAGAGTTAATCAATGACATATCTAACGGGAAAGGAGTGGAAGCTTCTCAAATGGATAATGTTGTTGATTCAGTATTAGACAGACTTGAAGAAAGAAGGGACATTGTCAGTTGTCTAAACCAAATAAGAACTGTTGATGAATACTTGTATTCACATAGCATCAATGTTTCCCTTATTTCCATGCTTATTGGTAAATGGATGAAATTAGGGGAAGATAAAGTAAGATTATTGGTTCAGGCGGGCTTGTTACATGATATTGGTAAGACAAAAACGCCCTATGAGATTTTGAATAAACCAGGTAAACTGACTAAAGAAGAATTTGAGGAAATGAAAAAGCATACAATTTACGGATATAGAATTCTTGAACAGTCATCTTCTGTGGATAAAGATGTTTTAGCAGCTGTTTTGATGCATCACGAAAAAGAGGACGGTTCAGGGTATCCCACAGGATTAACTAGTGAAAAAATTAATTTGTTGACGAAGATAGTTTCTGTTGCTGATATTTTCGATGCAATGACTTCTAATAGGGTGTATAAAGAAAAAGAAAGTCCCTTTGAAGTGTTTAAGTATATGGAGGAAGATTCACTAGGTAAGCTTAGTCCTATTGTGGTAAATGTACTATTGAGTAATTTGGCAAACTATTACATTGGGGATAGAGTAAGTCTTTCTAGTGGGGAAATTGCTGAAATTGTTTATGTAAATCCGAGGTGTGTATCTAAGCCTATAATTAAAATAGGAGATAGGTATATAGATATGCTTGTTGAAAAGGATGTTAAAATAAAAGAAATTATTGCGTAAGGGAAATTCTAATAAAGTAGCATATACAATAATTAGCTATAAAAGCCATAGCGTAAGCAGTATAAGCTTTTAACAGAAGAATATTTTGTTATAGGCTCTATTCTAGTGGTTTAAATCAAATTTTGTAAAAAACTAGCGTATAAAGTCTGAATTTGCGATCAGGGAAATTAGAATAAAATTTTGACGGTTTATAGTATTATACGACATATAACTAGATGTAAGTTGTAAAAAAATATTATACTGTGACGAAATAAGTAGATGCGTGACATAAAAAGGTATTTGTTAGCGAAAACTTTATATATGAAATTTTATGGAAATAATATATAATATTTGTACAAGATAAAAATTTGTAGCATGGGGGTGTACAAGCATGATAAATAAGTATTTACAGAGTAGAATTGAAGTGGATTTAGAGGATGGAAGTATAGCGAACAGTAAGATGCAACTTGAGTATTATTTGATAGAAAGTGAGAATAATCGGGATTGTGGTTTTTTTTGTGACAAGGTATATGGCATTGAAATAGTTAAGAAGGATAGTGAACATTGTGCTGAGAGTGAAATTATAAGGAATCTGTCTAGTAGTAGGGAAAATACTAAAGGGATATTGGATATATTGGCAAAGAATACAGTTACGCCTGTAGGAGTGCAATTTGTATTGGATGATCTTATGGCATTGTAATCATAGAAACTGTAAGCCTAAAGCTTGATAATTTTCGCCGTGCCTATGGGACATACTGTCCCAAGACGCAAAAAAATGCCATCCGTGGCATTTTTGCTTTAAGTTATCAAGCTTTCGACAACAGATTGCACCTCTTTCGCACGAAATGAAAGGGGAAAAAGCGAAGGGACTCGATGTACCGTAACTTTTCTTCTAATGTGCAGGTCAAGTAATTGTGTCCTTTGACATTTAGACAAATTTATGCCTTAGTAAGGTGTTTTTTTTTCTGTTTTTTGCTATAGCATTATTAATTGAGTATTTTACATATCAAAAGCACAACTTTCAATAGTGCAAAGGTACATTATGGAAAGAAATGAGCTACGAGCCTTAGAGAATGCAGATGAAGCGGAGACCGATTTTTGTAAAGTAAAAAAATGTATTTGAGAGAAAAACAAAAAATGGTATAATTAATAATATACTTCTTTTGCGATTGAAAGGCTGGTGATATGATGCTAATTCGTGAAGAGCTTGAAGAATTTGAAAAAAAGACTCTTTCTCCTTTTGCCCAACTGAGTTCTCAATCAAGGGGAAGAGAGATAGAAGAAAAGGAATGTGACCTTCGAACTAAATTTCAAAGAGATAAAGACAGGATAGTTTATTCAAAAGCATTTAGAAGATTGAAACACAAAACCCAGGTGTTCATCTCTCCAGAAGGTGATCACTATAGAACAAGGCTGACCCATACACTAGAAGTAACCCAAATTGCCAGAACAATTGCACGAAGCTTAAGATTGAACGAAGATCTTACTGAAGCAATTGCATTAGGTCACGATCTTGGACATACACCCTTTGGGCACACCGGTGAAATGGTACTAAATTCTATTTGTCCTTTAGGATTTAAGCATAATGAACAGAGCTTAAGAGTTGTTGAGGTCCTTGAAAGAGACAAGGGGTTAAATCTTACCTGGGAAGTGAGAGACGGAATTAGAAACCATACGGGAGATGTAAGTCCAGGTACATTAGAAGGTAAGATTATCAGATTTGCCGACAGGATCGCATATATAAACCATGATATTGATGATGCTATAAGGGGTGGTATAATTCGAAATGAGGATCTTCCTAAAGAGTGCTTGAAAGTCCTCGGTTATAGCTCAAGCGAAAGAATAAATACCATGATTGTAAATATTGTTGAACAAAGCAAAGGCATAAACGATATAAGAATGAGTCCACAAATTCAAAAAGCAATGAATGAATTGAGAGAATATATGTTTCAGTATGTTTATATCGGTTCAAAAGCTAAGAAGGAAGAAATAAAGGCACAAAATATTGTTCGTCAGTTATATAGCTACTTAAAAGATTCAGTGGAGGTGCTTCCTAAGGAAGCGGAGCGTTTGCTTGATAAAGATGGCTTTGACAGGGTTGTATGTGACTATATTGCAGGAATGACCGATAGGTATGCGGTTAAGAAATTTCGTGAAATATTTATTCCCGAGTCATGGAACTAAATTGTTTTTTTAAAAAGAGGTACTCTAAAAAAATTAGTTTCTAGAGGTTTGATTAAAAGACATTATTATTTGAAATTGAATTAAATAGAAAGCTTGTGTATAAGAAAGCTAAGGGCATGAGTAATGATGCCTGGAAGCTTTTTTATTATGTAAAAATATGTGTTTTAAGTCTTGGATACGTATAATTTGACAGTAATATTGAAAGAATATTTTAAAATATTTATTTTTAAAAGAAGGATAATTCGATTTTATGTAGAATAATAATTGAGTTTGCAAGGGGACAGGAAATATATTTCCATAGAAAATATGTTATACTGAAATTTGGTTAGAATTTATCTTAAGAAAAGTTCGCAGCATTGCATTTACTTGTTTTCCCTGTTTGTTTTGCAAAAGAGCTTGAGCACTAAGCTTGATAGACACATGTATATGTTTTTTTGAGGGATAATATAAATGGAAACAAAAGGTCTTCCAAAAAATATATTTATAAAAATTTAAAATTGACAGTAAAAAGAAGGATTATTAATAAAAATGTCGAAGAATTATTAAATAAACATTGATTTGATTAGAGTTCTAGTAGTTTGAAATATATTATTTTACAGTAATCAGACTATAGAACATATAGGGCACATTAATTAAACAATTTTTATTAAGAATTGATCTGGTTTGTCAAAAAAAGGAGATGTATTGAAAGAAGAGAGTAGAATGTATGTGAAATATCCGGAAGAATTGATTGAAGAAATAAGAATGAGCAACGATATACTAGATGTTGTCGGTGAGTATGTAAAGCTTGAAAGGAAAGGGAAGAACTACTTCGGTATTTGTCCGTTTCACCGGGAGAAGACAGCATCCTTTAGCGTAGACAATACAAAGCAGATGTATTACTGCTTTGGCTGTGGTAAAGGTGGAAGTGTAATACAGTTTGTTATGGAGACGGAAAATTTAGAGTACATAGAAGCTATTAAGTTTTTGGCTGAGAGAGCAAGGATTACATTGCCTGAAGGTGAGAGTGAGGAAGATAAGAAAAGAGCTCTCAAAATACAGGAAATAATTAAAATAAACACTGAAGCTGCAAGGTTTTATCATGAACAGCTAAATAGTACAAAAAGTTCCGATGCAAAGCTTTACCTTAAAAAGAGAAAAGTTAGTGAGGGGATAGTTAAAAAGTTTGGATTAGGTTATTCAGCCAATGAATGGGATTTATTATACAAGTATTTAAAGAGTAAGAATTTTAGTGACGACGATTTGGCGGACAGTGGTTTGGTGCTTGCAAAAAAAGGCGGAAATGGTTATTATGACAGGTTTAGAGGAAGGCTTATGTTTCCTATCTTTGATTTAAGGGGAAACGTAATTGGCTTTGGAGGACGGGTTTTAGATGATTCGCTTCCTAAGTATATGAACTCTCCCGAAACACTTGTCTATAACAAAAGAAGAAACTTATACGCGTTGAATTTTGCAAAAAGCTCACCAGAAAAGAGAATAATTGTCGTTGAAGGATATATGGATGTAATATCCCTGTATCAGTTTGGAATAATAAATACTGTAGCATCACTCGGTACAGCTTTGACAGAAAGTCAAGGAAGGTTATTGAAAAAGTATGCCGAGGAGATAATTATTTCATATGATGCAGATACAGCAGGACAGGCAGCTACAATGAGGGGATTGAATCTCTTAAATGATATAGGTTGCAATGTAAAAGTGCTGTCCATTCCAAAAGGAAAGGATCCCGATGACTTTATAAAAGCTAATGGTGCAGAAGCTTTTAGAGGATTAGTAGATAACGCTTTAACGTTGGTTGAATACAAGATTAAGATGCTAAAGGCCGAGATTGATACATCGGCTATTGAGGGGAAAATAAGTTTTTTAAACAAGACAGCAGATATTCTTGCAAAGATAGATAATAGTGTTGAGCAGGAGATGTATATAAAAAAGATTTCAAAGGATTATGACATTAGTCAAGAATCAATGTTTGCAGAAGTTATTAAGAGAATTAAACCTAAGCATAATTATAAACCTACTATGAAAGTAGAACGCTCAAAGGTTAAAAATATTAAAAACAAAAAACAAAATGAAGATAATAATTTAGTTTATTTTGAAAGAATTGTTTTATCACTATTAAGTATGGATAACTCATTATATAGAAAAATTGAGGATAGAATTGATTTAGATTTATTTTCTTTCGAAGAAAATAAAAAGGCTGCAGAAATTATTTTTAAAAAAATAAAAGAAAAAAAAGGTATAGTGCCGGCAGAGCTTCTAAACCTAGTAAGCAAGGAATCGGCTAATATATTTGCAAGTTTGATACAGGGGGAATGTAATTTTGAGGATAACTTAAGGGCTATTTTGGATATAATTAAGAAAATAGAGGGAATTAAGCTTGACAAAAGACAAAAGGAAATACTTAATTTGATATCTTCTCAAGAAAATAAAGAAGATGTTGACAGACTTAAGCTAGAACTTAAAAGTATTTTAATCCGAAAGAAAAGTATGTAAAGCTTCATTTTATTGAATGATCGGAGGGGCAGTAGTGAAACCCAATAATGATAGTAGAAAAGCAATTTTATTGGAATTGATTGATAAGGGCAAACAAAAAGGCATGCTTGCTTATAAGGAAATAATAGATGCCTTTGAAGAGATTGAGGTTGAACCAGAACAAATAGAGAAGGTTTATGAAACATTAGAAAATCTGGGAATAGATATTGTAGGTGATATTGAGGCGGAGATGGAGGAGATCCAGCTCACAGAAGAAGATCTTGACATCACCGTTCCTGAAGGAGTCAGCATAGATGACCCCGTAAGAATGTACCTCAAAGAAATCGGAAAAGTACCCCTTTTGAGTGCAGAGGATGAAATAGATTTGGCACAAAGGATGGAAGCGGGAGATTCCGAAGCAAAGAAGAAATTAGCAGAGGCAAATTTAAGACTTGTTGTAAGTATTGCAAAAAGATATGTTGGTAGGGGAATGTTGTTTCTTGATTTAATACAAGAAGGTAACTTAGGTTTAATCAAGGCTGTTGAGAAATTTGATTATCGTAAAGGATATAAGTTCAGTACTTATGCTACCTGGTGGATTAGACAGGCTATTACCCGGGCAATAGCAGATCAGGCTAGGACAATCAGAATACCTGTTCACATGGTTGAGACTATAAACAAGCTGATACGTGTTTCTAGACAATTGCTCCAAGAACTTGGAAAGGAACCACAGCCTGAAGAAATTGCAAAAGAAATGAATATGCCTGTTGAAAAAGTCAGAGAAATAATGAAGATATCACAAGAACCTGTGTCCTTAGAGACTCCTATTGGTGAAGAGGAAGACAGCCATCTTGGTGATTTTATACCGGATGATGATGCACCGGCTCCTTCAGAGGCAGCTGCATTTACATTGCTTAAAGAACAGTTGATTGATGTTTTAGATACTTTGACACCAAGAGAAGAAAAGGTATTAAGGCTTAGATTCGGTCTAGATGACGGAAGAGCTAGAACCTTAGAGGAAGTTGGTAAAGAATTTAACGTTACGAGAGAAAGAATCAGGCAGATAGAAGCTAAAGCACTAAGAAAGCTTAGACATCCGAGCAGAAGCAAAAAATTAAAAGATTATCTTGATTAAGATGATCTGAATAAAGTTTTATATAAAAAGAGCAGACCATGGGGTAAATATGGTCTGTTCTTTTTGTTTGATTATGGGAGAATCATCCCTAAAAAAATACCCGCACAATTAGTATCAACGAAATGAAGATCTTTTTGTAACGGGACTTAGGGGAGTAAAACTGATTCATTAGTATAATAATAGAAATGATGCTAAAATGCAACATTTATAGCGTTTTATTTACTAGACATCGATAAATATGTGTCAAACATGACTTAACATGTTTAACGCATATTTATTTGTTTGAAGAAAATTTACTTCGCTCACAATTTCTCTTGTATAGGATTTTTTATAAATTCCTATGCCTTAAAAAGAATAAATAAGCTGTGTATGTTACAAAATAATGCGAGGTATACTATTTTAATTAATGAATTTAGGAGATGATTTTATGGAACAAACAAACAGGAACGAAGTAGAATTCACAACCTATGATAGATTATTAATTGCATGGGAGAATTCCATGGAAATGGTAAGAGATTTCGAAATGTATTCAAAGCGGATTGAGGATGAAAAAGTAAAAGAGGTTTTCAAACAGTTTGCCGAGGAAGAGGGAATGCATGCTAGTAAGCTCAGAGAATTGCTACTTGAATATAGGGATCAAAAACATTAATTTAGTAGTATGATTTAATATATTTAAATTGATGTTAGTGTAGGAAGGCTGAAATATACTTTTGAATTTACAAAGAAAGTAATTATTTCAGCCTTCGTATACTAAAGAGAATCGATTTATATTAGGAATTCTTTTGTTAAGCACAGTAAATGGTAGAAAAAATTAACTATAGTTTAGTAAAAAGCGTTGTGAAAAATTAGTATAATAGCGTATCGCTTAGCTATACGATGATTTTAAGTGAAATGTGATAAAATTTTTCATAAAAAACAAAAATTCCTCTTGACCAGACACCGATGCATCAGTATAATATTATTTGTGCTTGTTGTTGATGCACAAAACATAATAAATATTCCTCAATAGCTCAGTCGGTAGAGCATGCGGCTGTTAACCGCAGGGTCGTAGGTTCGAGTCCTACTTGAGGAGCCATACGGGCCTTTAGCTCAGTTGGTTAGAGCAACCGGCTCATAACCGGTAGGTCCGGGGTTCGAGTCCCTGAAGGCCCACCAAGCTCGTAAGGCAAATAGAACAGCCACTCATTAATGGGTGGTTGTTTTTGTTTATGCTCATTTTCAACGAAGGGGTTCGATGCCCCATAGTTTTTGTTACGCTTCTTTCGAACGAATCCTTTTTTATTATAGTCCTTTAAAAGCACTTAGCTATTGACATCTTAGTCTATATAGTATAGACTAAAACAAAAGTCGATACAGTATAGACCAAGGAGGTTTATCATGAAGAAATATAGGCTTGCAGAAAGTGAAGAAAAGTTTGCTGAATTAATCTGGCAGAATGAGCCGATTGGTTCCGGTGATCTTGTAAAGCTAAGCGAAAAAGAAATGAATTGGAAAAAGTCCACAACATATACAGTACTAAAAAAGTTATGTGAAAAAGGCAGTTTTCAAAATGAAAACGCTGTAGTTTCATCTCTTATCACAAGGGATGAATATTATAGTAACCAAAGTATACGTTTTGTTGAGGATACCTTTGGAGGTTCACTACCGAAATTTCTAACAGCTTTTATCAGTTGTAGAAAATTAAATCATCATCAAGCTGAAGAGTTGAAAAGATTAATTGATGAGCACAAGGAGGAGTAGCAATGAGTGAACTTTTTCTTACTGTTTTAAATATGAGTCTTACTACAAGCTATGTAATCATTTTTATAATCCTTATCAGGCTACTGCTTAAAAAGGCTCCAAAAGTTATCTCATATGCCTTATGGGGTGTGGTTGCTTTTCGACTTATAATTCCATTTTCCTTTGAAAGTATGTTTAGTCTTATGCCGAGCAATACAAATCCTGTTTCGATTCCTCATGATATCATCTATCAGCAAAGTCCACACATTAACAGCGAGGTAGCAGTTGTGGATTCTTTTGTAAGTCAATCACTTGCTGAACCGACTATCGGGGCAAGTGTGGACCTACTTCAGGTTTTTGTGAAAATAGGGGCATACATCTGGGTTTTAGGCATAATAGCATTGCTTATTTATAGCTTTGTATCTATTTTAATATTAAGAAGGCAGCTTATAAGTGCACAATTAATAGAGAAGAATATCTACGAAGCTAAGAACTTGAAAACACCCTTTGTGATTGGGCTTTTTCGTCCAAAAATCTATATTCCTTTCGGACTTTCTGCCGAGGAAAAGTGCTATATCATCGTGCACGAACAGACACACATAAGACGCTTTGACCATATTGTGAAAATGGTTGCATTCCTTATTCTTTGTATCCATTGGTTCAATCCGTTAGTATGGATAGCTTTTCTGCTGATGAGTACAGACTTGGAGATGTCTTGTGATGAACGTGTGCTAAAGGAGATGGGTAGCAAGGTTAAACAAGCGTATTCAACGTCCTTACTTACACTGGCAACAAGACAACATCTAGTAAACGGAAGTCCGCTCGCATTCGGTGAAGGGAATGTAAAGGTACGGATTAAAAATATATTGAACTTCAAAAAGCCCGCTGCATGGGTTATGGTAGTTTCTATAATGCTTGTCGCTGCTTTGGTTATAGGCTTTGCATCGAACAGACCATCTGCTACTAATTCTTCTGATTGGGAGGTATATGAATTCCCGAGTTATTTATATGACCGTGTCACTTTCAATACTGAAGCAGAAATATACCCGCCGTCCTTTGATGCTATCAATGCTGTACTGGTCAATCAAGAAATGGAAACTGGATTAACCTGCGGTAAGGCATTTACGCTTGTCAAGCAGGTTGAGGACGATTGGTGGGTAGTCCCATTTGCACAAGGGCTAACCTTCGGTCAAGAAGCAATAAATCTTCCTGTTGGGGGCAGTGAAACATACAACCTAACTTCTAATATGATTTCGACCGAGCTTAGCACAGGTAATTACCGCATCATAACTGACGTTTGGTATACAAATGAACAGGAATCTGTGGTCAGAACAGTATGGGCAGATTTCACAATAGCCGATCCCGACAGCATCGGGCTTCAAGCTTCTAAAGTCCTGACAGAGGTCCCGGACCATCCAAACGAAGACATGGAGATAATGCCCGGTGGTTTGCCGAGGGTTTATTCTGATAATAACGAATTAAACAGACCATTTATTAACGCAAAACTGCTCCCAGAGGTCTATTGGGCAACCGACAACAAGACGGATCTGCCCCAAGAGAGTGAAGCAGTCTCTATACCATCAGGCCGATTGGTTTTTGCGTTTTTGCCAACTCGTCCTCGCGAGGAAAAGTCCATCTTCATTGACGAAACGACGTTGAAACAGATCATAAACGAAATCGCCGTCGCAAAGGTATTGCCAAAATCATCTCACATCGATTGGGCACAGGCTGATTTCCAAGATTATTGGCTCAACCTGTATGTTCTTACTGACGGGAATGTTTACAATCGCATTGAGCTTTGGGGTCCTATTCGCCACAAGAAGGGTATTTATGTGAATATCAGCGTGATGAGTGTTGACGGCACACATGCTTATGAGAGCTGGCGTATTGAATCGGTCGCACTTGGACAAATACTCATTGATACTTGGGGACCGAAATTTGACCTTGAACGTTTGCACGATGTAACTCGCATCGACATGCGTGTGCTGAATTTATATGAGACGACAAAAGTTGGTAATAAGGTCACGCTTGAGGGAGATGCCGCCAAGAATATGGCTGAACGTATGCTTAATACTGCAAAAGTCATAACCGGATATGGCAAATGCGGTTATAATATCGAGCTATGCTTTACTTTTTCTGATGGTACCACTGAGCTTGGATGGCTCAACGGTGATAGTTGCACCGGAATCGCAATGGAAGATGGACCTAACATCATGTTCGACAAGGAGATTACAAGGGAACTCTATAAATTACTCGACTACGGGGAAGGTTTTATTCAAGATTAATATGTGGAATACCAAAAACCAAATAAGTTATCCTATGCTGTAATATCGCAAAGAAAAAGGACTGCATTAGAAGTATTATCCTTCGATGCAGTCTTCGTTTTTGCCTCTGCTTGAAGACCGTCGGTCAAAAATTTATTTGTTCTCGTAAATCCCTAAGTTGAAATCCCTTTAAAGGGTGGTCGCTTTGATTTATATTTTTGCAGTTTTTATTTTGATAGAATGAAATGATTTTTTGAGAACTCAATAATTCTTTCATCTCTCAATTTGCATAACTCATTTGACATGGCACTTCTATCAACGGAAAGGTAATCTGCAAGTTCCTGACGATTAAACGGGATATAAAAGGAGTTTGTACCGTGTTTTATTGCTTGTTCGGATAGGTAGGAAAGGAGTTTTTCCCTAGTGGTTCTCTTTACTATATGTTCTAACTTTTGTGTTAGCATGATATTCTTGTAGGCAAGTATTTTAAGTATATTCGCAATTAGTGCAGTGTGAAAAACACATGCCGAGGAACAGGTATTGGTGATTTTCCTAAAATCAACAAAAAGAATTTCGGATCTTTCACAAGTAACTACACTTACCGGAAGTTTTTGAACATTTGAAAAGGCGAAAGCTTCTCCAAACATTTCGCCAGGATGTATTTTTGCGAGTATAGCACGATTACCCCAAAAATCTTCTTTGATTATGTTTACACTTCCGGACAAAACAATTCCGACATCCTTTATGATATTATCAGCAGATAAAATATATTCATCTTTTGCATAAGTTGCACTTTTTGCAGATAGACAATTTAACAGGGAAGACAAATCAGTTTCCGCTATACCTGCAAATAGTGGAGAATTTGACAAGACATTAAAATAGTTTTTCATGTTTACCTCACTTTTGTTGTAAAAACAACAGATATATTACTATAATTATAGTACAATAAACTTGTAAATTCAATAAAAGCTAAGTTAAAAAAATTAATTAATAAAGATGATTACTAAAACCACTATCGAGGAGGTATAAAATATGATTAGGAAAATTATAAAAATTGATGAAGAGAAATGTAATGGTTGTGGAATTTGTGCCCAAGCCTGCCATGAAGGTGCGATTGGAATGGTTGGTGGTAAAGCAAAGCTATTGAGAGATGACTATTGTGATGGTCTTGGAGACTGCTTGCCGGTTTGTCCTACAGAAGCAATTACCTTTGAAGAGCGTGAGGCAGCACCTTATGATGAAGAAGCTGTTATGAAAAATAAAGCTAAAAAGGAAGCTCAAAATCTACCTTGTGGATGTCCTGGAACACAATCAAGACAAATAAAAAGAGATTCGACACCAGTAGTAGCCAATGAAATGCCAAATTTTGAAAGTCAACTTTCACAGTGGCCGGTGCAAATAAAGCTAGTTCCGATTAATGCTCCCTATTTTGAAAATGCAAATCTTCTTATAGCAGCTGATTGCACAGCATTTGCTTACGGCGATTTTCATAACAAATTTATAAAAAACAGGATTAACTTGATAGGATGTCCAAAGCTTGATGAGGGAGATTACGCTGAAAAGCTTACAGCGATTATTAGTAATAATAATATAAAAAGTGTAACGGTTGTCCGAATGCAGGTTCCTTGCTGCGGAGGAATTGAAAATGCTGTTAAGAAAGCACTTCAAAATAGCGGTAAGTTTCTTCCATGGCAGGTTATCACCATTTCTACTGATGGAAGGATTATCGAATAAATTGATTTTACAGACGTCTTAAATAAAATAAGGAGTTTATACTCCTTATTTTATTTTTTCTATAAATGTATCAAAATTTTCTGTATTATCACTAGATTTTGTGTTAATGCTTTTTTTAATAGCATTTTTATTCGCAATGCAATTATTAAGGCTCTCGGTAAGTATTACCGTTTCAGAAGCACTTTCAATGTCTTTTACTTGAGCAGAAAGTCTAAATATCAAGTTCATATTACGCACCTCAAATAAACTTATTTTAGTATTTATTATGCTCTGCTTTTCCTGTATAATTTATGAGAATATTAGTAATTCTCAATATATAATATACAAAAGCGACTAAAGCATTATAATGTCGGTTAGAACATTTGTATATGGGGAAAAATAATCATATATACATATTATAACAGGTGATGAAATGGTATTAAAGGGAAGAATAAAATTTATTGCAAATATGATACCTGAGTGTACGATACTCAGCGATATTGGTACTGATCATGCCTATATTCCAATATATTCGGTTAAAAACCAAATATGCAAGAAGGCTATAGCCTGTGATATAGGTGAAGGTCCTGTTGCTGTAGCAAATAGAAATATAAAGCGACATGGTATGGAAGATAGGGTGGTAACAAGGATTGGAAGCGGTTTTAAGCCAATATCTGAAGAAGAACTGGATGTATGTGTTATAGCTGGAATGGGTGGTATTCTAATAACAGAGATATTACAAGAGGATATTAATAAGGCTAAGAAGGCTAATAAACTAATTTTACAGCCAATGAACTGCATTGAACTGGTAAGGGAATGGCTTTATCTAAATGGGTTTGAAATAACCGATGAGGGATTGATAAATGAAGGATTTAGAATATATAATGTAATTGTAGCACAATGGACTGGAAAGATAGCAAAAAAGGAACTGGTTTATTACTACATAGGCGAAAAGCTAATTGAGAAGAAAGATCCCTTATTAAAAAAATATATAAATCGAAGAATTGATCTTATGGATAGAGTTCTTAAACAGATGTCAGCTATGAAGGATCAAGATTCTTCTCTTATAAGTGATCAAAGGAATATCAGGAATGAAATTAGTGCTCTGCTTGAGAGAATAAACAAATAGGAGTGATATAATGGCTGTTAAATGTGGAGATATAGTTAGCTTTATGGAGGAATTTGCACCAACAAGCTTAGCAGAAGATTGGGATAATGTAGGTCTTATGGTTGGGAACCGTGAAGATGAGATTAAAAAGTTAATGGTGTGTCTTGATGTTACCCCTGAGGTTGTAGAAGAGGCAGAGTCAAATAATGTGAACATGATTATTTCGCATCATCCTTTTATTTTTAAGGGGCTTAAGCGAATCAATAGTGAAGATCTTAAGGGTCGAATGATAATGAAGCTCATTAAAAAGGGTATAAATGTATATAGTGCACATACCAACCTTGATGTAACGGTTAGAGGGGTCAATGAGCAATTGGCTAAGGTTCTTCAACTGGAGAATTTAACAAATCTCAAAAGCTATAAAACTGAGCGTTTATTGAAGCTAGTAGTATTTGTACCGAAAGACAGTATTGATGTAGTAAGAGAAGCTTTAGGGAAGGCTGGTGCCGGTTGGATTGGAAATTACAGTGATTGTACTTTCTGTACCGAAGGTATAGGAACCTTCAAACCTTTAGAAGGAACAAATCCATATATCGGTTCTCAAGGTAGTTTGGAAAAGGTTGAGGAATATAGATTAGAAACAATTGCTAGTGAAAGGATAATTGGCAAGGTTATAAGTGCTATGAAAAGTGCCCATCCTTATGAGGAAGTTGCTTATGATTTGTATCCGCTTGAAGTTACGGGAAAGGAATATGGATTGGGTTATGTAGGTGAAATAGATTGTGCAACAAGTTTAAACGATTTTGCTAAAGGAGTTAAAAACAAGCTTAATACTCCTAATGTACGTGTAATTGGGAATCTAGAAAAAGAGGTTAAGAAGGTTGCTGTTTATTGTGGTAGCTTTGGTAATGAAATTATTGGAGCTGTAAAGTCAAAGGCAGACGTCTTAGTCACTGGAGATGTGAAGTATCACGATGCTTTAGATATGTCGCAAATGGGCATGTGTGTTGTTGATGCCGGACACTTTAGCACAGAAAGGATAATAGTGCCGAGGTTGGTTGAGATTTTGAAAGAGAGGTTTAAAGAGTTAGATGTGCTAAGTAACAATGTGGAAAAGGATCCATTTAAATTTATTTGACTTATCAAGTTATTGGAGTTATAATTTTATTTACATTGAGCCTCTTACGAACGAGGAAAGAGGCAGTTTCATAATATGAGTAAGCCAGATAGTCGCGTGTATAATACCGAAAGGTTGTACACGAGGAAAGTCCGGGCTCCAGAGGGCAGGGTGCCGGGTAACTCCCGGTGAAGGTGACTTCAAGGAAAGTGCAACAGAGATATACCGCGGTCTTTAAGCTTAATGCTTTAGAACGTAAGGGTGGAAAGGTGAGGTAAGAGCTCACCAGCGGCATGGCGACTTGCCGGCTATGTAAACCCCACCTGGAGCAACACCGCAAAGAGGGATATTATGGTGGCCCGCCAGTCCCGGGTAGGTGGCTTGAACTTTGCAGAAATGTAAGGTCTAGATAGATGACTATCAAATACAGAACCCGGCTTATAGACTTACTCAATATAATTATCAGGAACACCCGTTTTTAAGGCGGGTGTTTTTGCGTGTGTATGCAGTTTTTTTGTAAGTACCAAAAGTAAGTTTTATCATTCACATGCACTATCTAATAGCTTATTCAATTATTTTGTACGCATTTATATAATAAATAGTTTTTTAATGTCAAATCTAAGTCAATAAACTTATGTAGGTTTTATTCCTATCTCATCAACAATTCGCCAGTTTTTATGGAAAAGTTAGGATTCATAGACTATAATAAGAGTAAATGTACAATAAAATTGGGAAATTTCCTATGTTAGTATATAGATGGGTCGGAAAAAGTGTATCAGGCATGAAGGTAGAGTATTTTCCATAAAAGTAGATGGAGTGAGGGTAAAATGGATTCAACAGAAGTATTGCTTACAAATTGTATGCTGCTTGATGGAACTGGATCGGATAAGACAGCCAATGCGACAGTTGCTGTTAAGAACGAAATTATATATGACATTGGACAGGCGGATTTGCAACAAAAATACAATTCACAAGTTGTAATTGATTTAAAAGGTATGACTTTAATGCCTGGAATTATTAATTCACATATTCATATAAACTATGCAGACATTGAGTACCTTAAGAAATGGTTATATTCAGGTGTTACAACAGTTCGTGATATGGGTGTGTTAGATAACACAACTGTTCAAACTGCTATTGAAAAAAGGCGAACTATGATTAATTCTACAGACTACCCAAGAGTGATAATGTGTGGAAAGTTTATCACGGCTCCTGGTGGATATGGTGGCAGTAGTCCATTAGGTGTATCTACAGGTGATGAAGTAAGACAGACAGTTGCTGAATTGCTTAGTATGGGGTGTGACTTTATAAAAACAGTTTTAGAGGACGGATATGACCCCAGTACTTTTGGTCTGCCCAAGTTAAATCCTGAATTACTGATGGCAATATGTTGTGAAGCAAAAATAAGAGGTGTAAGGGTAGCCGCTCATGTAAGCCAGACTCATAATCTTGAGATATTAGTGAACGCAGGGATTAACGAGGCAGCCCATAATGTCTATGACCCAATCCCTGATACTTTAATAAACAAGATGGTCAATAATAGTGTACATATGACTACCACTATGAATTTATATAAAGCGTTCAGTGATAAATATGGAGCACCGTTCTATCAAACTTGTGTTGATAATTTAGTCAGGTTTGTAAAAGCAGGCGGCAATATTGCTGTTGGAACTGACTTTATTGAAGAGGAGTTACCCTGGTTTGAATCGGGAATGCCTTTATATGAGATGCAACTTTTAAAAGAAGCAGGGTTGGATAACATTCAGATAATTATGGCTGCAACGAAAAATGCATCAGAAGTTTTAGGTATGAGTCACCAAATAGGCACTATAGAGAAGGGTAAGTTTGCTGACATGATTGCAGTGGATGGGGACCCGTTAATAAATTTGGAATGTTTGAAAGACGTTGTTCTTGTAGTAAAGGACGGACTAGTAATCAAGAATGTTTTGTGAAAATGGACTACTTATACTATTTTACAGTAGGGAGTAATGAAAATAACGGTTTTGAGTATTATTTGGATGAGGGGATTGTATATCATGAGAAATATAATAATTTGCATGATAATCGTATTATTTGCAAACACAGTGATGGCTGGATGTGTTTACAAAAAGTCATATCAAGAGCCCCCAGAATTATCGATAAATATTGGGGATAAGCAGGTACAATATATCGTTGCAAAGAATCATTGGAACGGTTCAATATATGATAGAGAAGATACGTTTAAGACAATAATGAAAAAAGAGTCGGGAATTGAAGTTCCGTCTATAGAAATCGGTAATAATGTCGAGGTTAGTTTTAAGGCTAATCCACCAGACAAATTTACCGTATCTGATATTTCGATTGATGAAAAAGGGAAACAGATTTACACAGATAAGGAGATAAAGATTATTCCCGTTGAATTAAAGGATAATAAATGCTCATTTAAGATTGAGGAGCATTTTGCATCTGCTTTGAGTTCAACATATGAAGAAAACAAAGTTGATATAAGGGGTTATAGGATGACTGCAACCTGGGGTGAAAATGAATGTGAGTATGCATTTGGCACTATTATAGATAGTAAACTAAATACAATTTGTAATACTCAGTCCATATCTTCGAACCCTTATGATTACATTAAAAATAGTAAGGACTTTGAAGATATTGTAAGTATGGGTGATGAGGCATTAACATACATCCTGGCAGAATTTAAGGTCAGCAAAGACAATGGGCTAAAAGAATATGTTATGGCAATTGCATGTTCAAAGATTTTAAAAGAAGATCCTGAAAATAAAAAATGGGCTTCAGGTAGGGAGTGGTACGATAATTACATTGAAGCAAGGAAATGAATTCTATAAGGTAATTTGCAAATATAAAATTTTAAATTTTATTAGGGAGTTGAAGAGATGGGTAAAAAACTCTCAGAAATGACAAATGAAGAACTCTGGGAACTTTTCCCTATAATTTTTAAAGGAATATAACTCTGAATGGGTTAATTGGTATAAAGATGAAGAGAAATTGATTTATGAGATTGTCGGAAAAAATAACATAATGCGGATAAACCATATTGGCAGCACTTCAGTTAATGGTATGCTTGCAAAGCCTACTGTTGACATCCTTCTTGAAATTGCTGATGGTTTTGATGTGGACGAATTAATCAGCATATTAGAGCAAAACGGATATATCCGTATGACAGAACAAAGCCGTAGTCCTCTTAATTTGACACTTGTAAAAGGATATACTGAAAATGGTTTTGCCAGTAGAGTGTTTCACCTTCATATGAGGTGTTATGGAGATTGGAATGAATTATACTTTAGAGATTATTTGAGGGTAAATAATGCTGTTGCCAACCAATACCGCAATTTAAAAATAAAACTAAAAGAACAATATGAACATGATAGAGATGCTTACACCAATGCAAAATCAGAGTTTGTTTTAAAATACACAGATATTGCAAGATGTGAATTTAATAGAAGTGTTTATTGAGGAATGTTAACTATTCCATTTATATAAGACGAACTTAAGATTATTTGTATAATAGGCATGAGGGTGTTGTAGAATGCTGAATCGATTTCAGTTTTTATCATGTGGAGGACTTGAAAATATGAAGATAAGTGTTTTATATCTTATGACAATTATTTTATTACTTTTTTGGTGTGTGGGCTGTTCTCATCGTGTACCGCTTCAATCTGGAGTTGAAGTTAAAACCATGAATCCTCCTGCGACGAATACTAATGATTTGGAACCAAAGACGAATCCACACGAGAACGATGAGTGGAAAGCGTATCGGTCTATCCTGTCAGGCAACTTTACTCTGATAAATGAGGATAATTGTAAATCAGAGATGGAGCATTTATACAAGATGGATTTTAAAAACGGAAAATGCGAATGGAAATATATTTTGATGGATTTTAACAAAGATGGTAGAGACGAATTATTTATTCAGTTGAGCCCAGACTACGACGCTGCACTTTTCCAATATGAGGACGGAAATATAGGATGTATTGGCATTGATGATACAGAAAAAAATTGTTTTAAGCAACCGTTAAAAGGTGGAAGGCTGATTGAAACGTATTATTATAATGGTGCGGTCACTAAAACCATTTTTGAATATGATTCCGAATTTAAGATGGTAAATCCAAAACACTATTTTTCAATAAATGTTGATGATTATGAATATTACAAGAATAATCGTAGTGAAATAATAAATGAATATCCTATAATTACAAAAGAGGGAGTATATTATTTTCAAAATATAGACGGTAAAAAAACTGATTTATCAAAAGAAGATTGGGAACGAATACAAAAAGATATTGACGAACAGATTGTCTCTGACAGCGAGTGGAAGGATTGTTCTGAATTTAGTGCAAACTGACATAGGCAAAGAAACATAGTATAAGCATAATACGAAGTTGAGTAAGTTCGCAATATTTACACTAACAACGAAGAAAGAGAGGGCTAAGGTTGAAAAAGAATAGTAGGGATTGCCCAAA
This sequence comes from Clostridiaceae bacterium, assembly GCA_012519925.1. GTDB lineage: Bacteria > Bacillota > Clostridia > Acetivibrionales > Acetivibrionaceae > Acetivibrio. The sequence goes on along the minus strand of JAAYPF010000034.1, from coordinate 161 downwards.
TATTTAAAGGCATAGCAAACAAACCATCTTTCGGAGGTTTTAAAAATTGAATATGTAGACAAAATTAAGGTTATTCAGTAGCTGACTTGATTCTGTAACCTTGGAATTTTGCCATTAATATAGCCTGCTCTACAGTAATCTCACGCTCGGCAGGAATAACG
>JAAYPF010000249.1 GCA_012519925.1 Clostridiaceae bacterium | reverse complement strand
TTAAAATAATCATGGTTTTTTGGTTGGGACTACTCCTAATGGTAGTTTCCTTTTTTTTATTCATTTTACTTTAGTTAACTGACAAAGTAAAATGAATATCCCCGCCAATTTAAATTGTCGGGGACATATGGTACAGAGATTATAATTCTAGGTATTACTAAAAAAGAAATTGATGTCATAAAAGATTTTTCGAAGAAATTTAAAGAAGTTGATTATGTACATATTTTTGAAGAGAAAATAGAAGAGTAATTTTAGAAGGGCTTCGGAGTTCGGCAACAACACCTAACAATAGGTATGTGTAAAGGTGCGGGCAAGTAAATCACGAAGAAGGTCTCTGGGGTCATCCCATGAAGAATGCCGCACCACAGTCCTTCATCGGGAACAAGTTCCGCCTACGTAGAAGAGCTCTGCGGGTCCGATTCAGGACCGTCACATACCTGAGACGTTGTACGCAATACAGCGCTGGCCGGCCATCCTTGGCCGGATTGTTCGAGTATTTCTCTGAAGAAACCCATTTGATAGTTGTACATTGTTGTGTTATAATAATGACATAATTATGTTTTTTGGGAGATGATTATATGCCGCAAATTAGGCCGATTACGGATTTGAGGAATACAAATGAAATTTCAGAGATATGTCACAAAAACCAGGAGCCAATCTTTATCACCAAAAATGGATATGGTGATCTGGTGATAATGAGCATAGAAACCTATGAAAGACAATTAGCCCTTTTAGAAGTATATAAAAAGCTGATTGAAGCGGAAACACAAATTGCAGAAGGTGCGAAATTAATTGATGGTAAGGAAGTTTTCCAAAAACTAAGGAGTAAATATGCCCAAAAATAAATATGTCGTAAAATTTGCTCCTAAAGCCAATGAAGACATGGAAGAAATCTTCGATTATATTTCAGGAAAGTTATTTGCAGAGATTGCAGCAATAAACCTGTTGGAAAAAATTGAAGAAAGCATAATGAGACTTGAGGAATTTCCGTTCTCATGCAGCTTAGTCACAGATGAACTTATAAAAAACAAAGGATATAGAAAATTACTTGTTGAGAATTTCATTGTGTTTTATCTTGTTGATGAGACACAAAGAAAAGTCATTGTTATGAGGGTTTTGTATGGAGCACAGAATTATTTAGACTTTCTATAGAAATAGATTTTAAGGTCGCGGCGTCCTTGCCGCTCTTGCTCCGCGGGGCACTGTACTACGTACAACAACGCGTCTCCATAAAGGCTACGAGGGCAAGAGCATGTAGCAAGGCTCTGTAGTCTGTCATGGAGAAGGGCTCCGCCACATCTTCTCACGGGCGCGGTCGCGCGCTACGAGGGAAAAGCCTCCGAAGACCGTTCGAGGACGTCGGAGACGCCAGACGTTCTCTGAAATCCTCTTAAAGTTTGTGGAGGATTGGAAGTGTTATATTATAAATACAAAGGGAGAGAGAAGCAAAAAGATGAATATTATATCAATTAAAGATAATCCAGAATATAAGGAGAAAGCAATTCAGTATTTTCAAAGTAAATGGGCGAGTAAAGATAGTATGATGGTATATGAGGACTGTATAACTAATTGTATAACAACATCAAGACCATTACCACAATGGTATTTGCTAGAGAATAATGGAGTTGTTATTGGTTGTGCCGGCCTTGTTACAAATGATTTTATAAGTAGAATGGATTTGTATCCTTGGGTTTGTGCATTGTACATTGAGGAAACTTATCGTGGTAATGCTTATGGATCAAAGCTCTTGGAAAAGGCAAAGGTAGATGCAAAGTCTGGAGGTTTTTCTTCTTTGTATCTAAGTACTGATCATATTGGATATTACGAAAAATATGGTTTTACATACATTGGGCAAGGGTACCATCCATGGGGTGACAGTTCACGAATATATGAAGCGAGTTTATAATGGTAAAACAATTTCATATTTTTGTGCAGTATATTTCAGTTGTTTTTTAGTGGTAATTAGAAATATAGTGCCGACGGACTTCAGAGAACAAGTCCATTTGAGTAAAGGGCATGCTTAAGGGTCATCCTGCCCACATCGATTCATCGGGCTAAAGCCGCTCACGGGTATTTCTTGAGGGTCCGATTCATCGACGTCTCAAATGGCGAGACGATCTCCGACATATCCTGTTTGCCTGCCATCCATGGCAGGATTTTTCTAGGGTAAGGCTTTGGAGAAACATGACTTAAGTTTCAATAAAATACTGAAAGGATATGAGAATTTAAATGGATTGCA
>JAAYPF010000248.1 GCA_012519925.1 Clostridiaceae bacterium | reverse complement strand
TTATGTATTATTTTGGTTGATAATATTTTACCATATTTCTGAGGATTTTGCCATGCTTTATGGTCGAAAATTATTGATTTTTCAAGGTTCAGACTACTTTTTTATGTGCGAAGTTTGAGTTGATAATTAATAAGCTGAAATAGTATAATTGTTATTTAGACCAAAACACAACTTGTAGCGGGGGGGATTTTATGAGATGGTTTTATGATGTAAAGAAAAGAAAAAAAGTAATTGGATTTTTTGTTTTTTCTTTACTAATTGTTATAATACTACTATTTTCAAGCTTTAATAACAGAGGGAATGAATCAAAGAAAGCACCAGATAATACTGTAAAAGTAACAAATACACCGGAATCTACAACAGGGTCAAAGGCACCAGAGAATACTACAACGGTAACAGCTACACCAATGGTTCAAACTACAATAACACCGACGGTAGTACCAACGCTAACCCCCACGGTTACAATCACAGATACTATAGCAACGCCAACAGTAACACCAATAGAAACACCAACAGTTACACCAACAGTGCCAACTACTACACCGACATTGAAGCCTACACCTACGCCAACAGCAACAATAAAGCCAACACCTACAAAAACAAAGCCACCTGTGAAAACTCCTGCAAAGCCACCACCAAAGCCACCTGAAAAATCTGTAGTTGAGCCACCAAAAGCTGAAACTAAGATAGAGCTTAGGTACAAAAACGGTAAAGCTAGTTCCGAGACTGAATCCATACATCCGGTGTTTAAACTTATTAACAGTGGAAGTAAAAATATAAAGTTGTCTGACATAAAAATAAGATATTACTATACTAAAGATAATAATCAGCTTGAAACCTTCTGGTGTGATTCTTTTACAAATGGTTCTAATAATGTAATAGGACGTTTTGTTGCACTTAAAAATAAAAAGAATAATGCTGACAGCTACTTAGAGATAAGTTTTAGCGAGGGAGCAGGTGAAATTAGAGCGGGTAATAGCGTGGAACTCTTGGTTGGTTTTGCTAAAAATGATTGGAGTTTATATAATCAAAGAAATGATTACTCCTATTCCGTTTCAAATTCATTTATTCACTGGAACAGAGTGACACTATATTTAAACGGGAAACACGTATTTGGTGTTGAACCGTAAAGTACATAGTTTTTGATGAAAATAAAAGAATTTGTTTGAATATGAGGTTTTTTGGATAAAATATACTAAACGTTTTACAAATTAACAATACTTAAAAAGGGAGAATGTACTATGAAGGAATACTTAGAAATTGAAAATGTATTTGCTAGAGAAATACTCGATTCTAGAGGAAATCCTACAGTAGAAGTTGAAGTTGTGACAGAAGGGGGATTTTTAGGAAGAGCTGCTGTTCCTTCAGGAGCTTCTACAGGGGCTTTTGAAGCAGTAGAACTTAGAGACGAAGATAAAAAAAGGTACCTTGGAAAAGGGGTATTGAAAGCCGTTGAAAACGTAAATAAAATAATAGCTAACGAAGTTGAAGGGATGAATGTCTTTGATCAGGTGGCAATTGATAATTTGATGATTAGCCTAGACGGGACCCCAAATAAATCAAAACTTGGTGCGAACGCAATTTTAGGCGTTTCTCTTGCTACAGCAAAAGCTGCTGCTGAGGCTCTAGGAGTAAGCTTGTATCAGTATATAGGAGGAATTAATGCCAAAACTCTTCCTGTACCTATGATGAATATCATTAACGGTGGTAAACATGCAGACAATAGTGTAAATATACAGGAGTTTATGGTTATGCCTGTAGGAGCAAGTAGCTTTAAAAATGCTCTTCAGATGTGTGCTGAAGTATTTCATAACTTAAAAACAGTTTTAAAGGATAAGGGTTATAGTACTGCTGTAGGTGATGAAGGTGGATTTGCCCCTAATTTAAAGACGGATGAGGAAGCTATACAGGTTATATTGGAAGCAGTTGAAAAAGCAGGATATAATGCAGGAGCCGATTTCAGAATAGCAATAGATGCTGCTGCTACTGAAATGTACCAAGAGGACGGTACTTATTTCTTCTGGAAGACGGGGATAAAGAAGACTCGTGAAGAAATGGTAAACTTTTGGGCAGAGCTTGCGGACAAATACCCAATAATATCTTTGGAGGATGGTGTTTCTGAGGAGGATTGGGAAGGTTGGAAGCTACTCACCGAAAAAATCGGAGACAAAATACAGCTTGTTGGTGATGATCTTTTTGTTACTAATACTACAAGACTTAAAAGAGGTATTGATATGGGTGTTGCAAATTCAATACTTATAAAGGTAAATCAAATTGGTACATTGACAGAAACCTTAGATGCGATAGAAATGGCTAACAGAGCTGGTTATACAGCAGTCGTATCTCACCGTTCAGGGGAAACAGAGGATGCTACCATTGCTGATATTGCTGTTGCGACTAATGCAGGTCAGATAAAAACAGGGGCTCCATCAAGAAGTGATCGTGTTGCAAAATACAACCAATTACTTAGAATTGAAGAAGAGCTAGGAGGCTCAAGCCGTTATTTAGGAATTGATGCATGGTTTAATTTGAAAAAGGTATAAGAGCTTTCAAGCCTAGAAGTATTAGTTTTAGTCACAAAGAATGCAAATTAGATTTTTGCCTGGCAAACTACGAAATTATATAATGATGAAAAATCTTTAGGTTTTGCTTGTATTTTCATATTCTGTATGCTAAAATTAAAATGTTAATTTGACAGGAGGTGCTTTTTAGCATGCAAATAGCAGTTAATATATTGCACATATTGTTTTGTGTATCCTTGATAATAATAGTCCTTTTTCAATCGGCTAAGCAGGAAGGATTATCCGGTGCAATATCAGGTGGTGCAGAAACTTTTTTCGGTAAAAACAAAGGTAGGACAGTAGATGCTATTCTAGGTAAATGGACTGCGGTAGCAGCAGTAGGTTTCTTAATAACATCAATTGTTTTACAGATTATGTTTAATTCCTAATGATAATGAATAAAACTGTGGAATTCCACAGTTTTATTTATTATATATCTTTTTCTATATGTTGTTTCCAAACTTTTTTCAAAGGCTTCATTTTTTCTTGTAATTATAGTTTTATTTTAGTAATATATATGTGAGACAACTTTATTCTGGTTGTTTAGTTATACCTATGGAGTCTGAACCTGTTTTTTAATAATAGTTTTGTTTTCGTGTTTAATAAGCATACAAATGGAGGTAATGGTTCCCATGGAAAGAGAACAAGCACTTGAAGAATTAAAAGGTCGTTTGAAGAGTGAGAATCTACTTAAACATTCTCTTGCAGTTGAAGCTATTATGAAGGAATTGGCTTTTTATTTTAAAGAAGATATAGATAAATGGGGAATGGCAGGATTGCTTCATGATATTGATTATGATAAGACTGCTGGTGACCCTACAAAGCATGGTTTAGTTGGAGCGGAGATTCTAGAGACCCTTGATGTTGAAAGTTCTATTGTTTATGCTGTCAAGGCTCATAATGATTATCATGGAATTGAAAGAAAAAGAAAGATTGATAAGGCTCTTTATTGTGCGAGTCCTATGGCAGTGATTGTGAATGCTTGTACGGCAGCACTTCCTTCAAAAAAGGTTGAAGATTTGACTGTGGAGTTTGTTATGGAGAAGATCGGAGAAGAAGGTTTTATCAAAGCAACAATACTAGAGCAGATCAGTTCTTGTAAAGATATAGATATAGATCTTGAAAAGCTTGTGGAGATTTCTGTGAAAGCTATTCAAGCTTTATAAAGTGAAATATATATTTGATTTTAAATTAATTTTAGAGTATTGTTTAACTTTTATGCTAATAATAAATATATCGAATTCTATAAACCAAGTTTAGTAAGATAAGTTATCTTCTATTAATCTTGGTTTTTTTGTAGATATATGTTTTTTACAAACATTAATAAAAGGAGGAAATGCTGTTGGAATACATGCAGCACACTAGAACTAAATGATGGATAGAAAAGAACGCATTTTGGAATTTATGCGAGAAGATGCTTATAAGCCTTTGTTATTTGGTGAGTTGAGAACTGTTTTAGATGTACCTAAAACAGACATACAGTTGTTTAAAAATGTTTTGAACGAATTAGAGTCAGAGGGAAAGATATTTAAGACCCACAAAGATAGGTATGGAGTGCCTGAAAGAATGAACCTGATAGTTGGAAGGCTTCAGGGAAATGAACGGGGGTACGGCTTTGTTATTCCCGATGATGAAAATATTAAAGATGTATTTATATCCGCTGACTCATTAAATGGAGCTATGCACAATGACAGAGTTATTGCAAGAATAAACAAAAAAGTTATTGGAGACAAAAGGGCAGAGGGAGAAGTAATCAGAATAATTGAGAGAATGAACAAAACCATTGTTGGAACTTTTGAAAGTAGCAAGTATTTTGGTTTTGTAATACCCGATGACAGAAGGATATCGGGAGATATTTTCATACCTAAGGATGAAGTGAACGGTGCAAAGTCCGGGCAGAAAGTTGTTGCACAAATACTTTTGTGGCCGGGAAAAAGGAGAAATGCTGAGGGGAAAATAGTTGAGATAATAGGCGACAGGGATGAAGCGGGTGCGGACATACTATCAATAATAAAGCTACACAATCTTTCAGAAGAGTTCCCGGAAAGTGTTATAAAACAGGCTGAGTCTATAGGTCAAACAGTTACTGAAGAAATGATTAAGGATAGACGGGATTTGAGAGATGTTCGCATGGTTACTATTGATGGTGAAGATGCTAAGGATCTTGATGATGCCGTGTCGATAGAGAGGCTTCCAAACGGCAACTATAAGCTTGGTGTTCACATTGCCGATGTCAGTCACTATGTTACCGAGGATTCCTCTTTAGATATGGAAGCTTATAATAGAGGCACTAGTGTATACTTAGTAGATAGGGTTATACCTATGCTTCCTAGGGAACTCTCCAACGGAATTTGCAGCCTTAATCCGCAGGTGGATAGGCTTTGCTTTTCTGTTATGATGGAGATAGATTCAACCGGTAAAGTGGTTGATCATGAAATGTTCGAGAGCGTAATTAAGACCGATGAGAGAATGACCTACACAAATGTCTATAAAATTCTTGTTGAGAAGGACGAAGAGATTACAAAGAGATACGAGTACCTTTTGGAAGATTTTAAAGCAATGGAAGAATTAGCTTTAATACTTAGAAACAAACGAATGCAAAGGGGTGCCATTGACTTTGATTTCGAGGAAGCAAAGATTTTGCTTGATGAAAAGGGCAAGCCCGTTGAAATAAAGGCATATGAGATAACCATTGCAAACAAAATAATTGAGGAATTCATGCTTGTGTGTAATGAAACGGTAGCGGAACATTTCTTTTGGGCAAATGTCCCTTTTGTGTTTAGGGTCCATGAAGAGCCCGATACTGATAAAATGGAAGCGTTTAGTGAATTTGTACACAATTTAGGATATAATCTAAAAGGAATAAAAAAAATACATCCTAAGGCACTTCAAGATCTACTAGCTAAAGTCAAAAACACCAGAGAAGAGAGAATAATTAGTACTGTCATGCTTAGATCCCTGCAAAAAGCAAGGTATTCTCAATTAAATCAGGGACATTTCGGATTAGCAGCGAAGTATTATAGTCACTTTACATCACCAATAAGAAGATATCCCGATCTCATTATTCACAGGATAATGAAGGAGTATTTGAAAGGTCAGATGAATGAAAAAAGAGAAGAATACCTTATAGACTCACTGCCAGAGATAGCTAGGATGTGCTCTCAAAGGGAGAGAGTTGCAGAAGAGGCAGAAAGGGACACTGAAGATCTAAAAAAGGTTGAGTATATGAAGCAATATGAAGGTCAAGTGTTTGAAGGTATTATATCTAATGTTACATCCTTTGGTATGTTTGTGGAGCTCGACAATACAATAGAAGGACTTGTTAGAATGAGTAGCATGGAAGACGATTATTATACGTTTAATGATAAACAGTATTGTCTCCTTGGTGACAGGACACGAAAGATGTATCGTATAGGTGATGTGATTAAAGTAGTGCTTGCAAAAGCTGATGTTGCAGCTAGAAAGATTGAATTTACTATTGCTGAAAATGATGATAATGAAGAGGAAGCACAGATTGATTTTGAAATATCAAATGAAGAAAAAGAAATAAAACGTCAGCGGAAAGTAAAAGCCGATAAAGATATACTGAACCATATACAAGGTAAGAAAAAAGATAAGACTAAAAAGCGAGCAGAAAAGTCCGAAAAGAAAAGGCAAAAGTCCGAAAAGAAATCCGTAAAGACCAGCAAAAAAAGAACAAAGACAAGCAATAAGAAAATGGAGGAATGAAATATCGCTAATTAAGAACTAACAGCCAAAAAGCTTTAATTCATCGCTAAATCGAATTAAGATAAAAGTAGAAAAGGGGTAGTTAAAAATTATACTAATTAGTGCTTGCTTTTTAGGTACAAATTGTAAGTACAATGGGAAAAACAATTATAATAATGAAATCGCACAACTAGCTTTAAAGTGCAACCTAATCCCTGTCTGCCCCGAACAACTTGGGGGATGTGCAACACCAAGACTCCCTGCCGAAATACAAGGAGGAAATGGCAAAGATGTACTAGAAGGTAGAACGAAAGTTATCAGAAAAGACGGCATTGATGTTTCTGAGCAATTCATAAAGGGAGCAAGGGAAGTGCTTAATCTTGCTAAATTAATGAATATCAAAACAGCTCTTTTAAAAGCGAGAAGTCCTTCGTGTGGCAAAGGAAATATTTATGACGGTACTTTCTCAGGGAACCTAAAGGTTGGAAATGGAGTAACTGCAGAGCTGCTCGAAGAAAATGGGATTAAAGTGGTGTCTGAAGATGAAAGAGAATTATTAAGGTTGTTTTTCGAAAGAGGTCCAAATAAAAGTATCTAAACATAAAGACCTTGAAAACAAGATTCTCAAGGTCTTTAGCTTTCGCATATTAAGCGAAGTGTATTTTATACTATAAAACTTTTGATTTCATCGTAGAACTTGTCACAATCATCTTCATGAACGTCTACTTTAATTGGTTTACTTAAATCCAAACTAAAGATACCCATGATAGATTTTGCATCAACTACGTAACGACCTGAAGTCAAATCGATGTCAAAGTCATACTTATTTACTATATTTACAAAGTCCTTAACATCGGTAATGGATTTTAAAGAGATATTAAATGATTTCATGCGAATTCCTCCTTTATTCAAATGTTTTACCATCTATTATTATATATATTATCCTGTTTGTAGTTGCAAGTCAATTGTGATATTGCTAAAATTTCCTTGTGATTTTATACGATATGTTAAAACATATTTTAAGAATAATTTTGTATAATATAAGTTATACACAAAAATTTGGGGGATACTATGAAAAAAGTTGCACTTTTTACATTAGGCTGTAAAGTTAATCAATATGAAACTGAAGCTATTACTGAGATGTTCAAGAAAAACGGGTATGAGGTAGTGGATTTTGAAGAATTCGCGGATGTTTATGTAATAAATACATGCACCGTCACAAACCTTAGTGATAGAAAGTCAAGACAGATGATCCGGAGGGCTAAGAAAAACAATAAAAGCTCAGTTATTGTGGCGGTAGGATGCTATGCACAAGTTTCTCCCGATGAGGTTTTAGGTATACCGGAAGTAAATTTGGTTATTGGAACTAAGGATAAAGGCAAAATTGTAGAAAACATAAATTTGCTTCTTAAAGGACAGGATAAATTAAATCTGGTTCAGGATATTATGAAGACAAGAGAGTTTGAAGAGTTAGGCGTTGAAGTATATAAGGAGAGAACTAGAGCCTTTATTAAAATACAGGATGGATGCAGCCAGTTTTGTTCCTATTGTATAATACCTTATGCTAGAGGACCTATAAGAAGTCGTCCAGCTGAATATGTTCTTGATGAAGTAAAGAAGCTCGTTTTAAACGGATACAAGGAAATAGTTCTAACTGGTATACATATTGCTTCCTATGGAAAAGATATAAAGAACACTTCGCTTCTGGATATTATCAAAAATGTACATGAAATTGAGGGTGTGGAAAGAATAAGGCTTGGCTCTATTGAACCTACAATAATAACTCGTGATTTTGTAAATGAGATAAGTAAATTAGATAAATTATGTCCCCATTTTCATATATCGCTACAAAGTGGGTGTGATAGTACACTTAAGCGTATGAACAGAAAATATACCACTGAAGAGTACCGGGCATCAGTTGAACTTTTGAGGGAAAATATAGAAGATGTTTCAATAACAACCGACATAATGGTAGGTTTTCCAGGGGAGACGAATATGGAATTTGATGAAACCGTCCGTTTTTTAGATGAGATATCTTTTGCAGCAATGCATGTATTTAAGTATTCCCAAAGGAAGGGGACACCAGCAGCTGACTTAACTGGACAAGTATCGCCACAGAAGAAAGATGAGAGAAGCAATGTATTGATTGAACTATCTGCTAGAAAGACAAAAGAGTTTAATAAAAGATATGAAGGAAGAACTATGGAAGTTTTGTTTGAACAGGATGTAAAAGGTGAAAAGGGTGTTATAGAGGGACTAACGTCAAATTATATTAAAGTGCTATGTAAAGGTGAATCGGGTTTTAATGGTCAAGTCCTTAAAGTTAAGTTAAATGAGGCTACAGAAGACTATATTAGGGGACATATTGAAAATTGATGTCAACAAGCTAAGATAATTTGATATTCAGGGAAGTCAGGCGAAATTTTGCTTAGATAATGCAGATTAATCGAATTTGAAATATGTTGCATAAATTATCCTCTTGTATTACTATATATATATGGGCGTATTACTTAAATATTCTAAGTATTTTGAAATATCAAGGTCCCATCCTTTATGCAGGAGAGTGATTAGTTATGGCAAACAGCGAGACCATGATGTTTAATGTTGATAACGAAAAGGTGAATGAGGCAAAGGAGGTAATTTTCTCTGTATTTAAGGCACTTAAAGAGAAAGGTTATAATCCGATTAACCAGATTGTGGGATACATACTTTCTGGTGATCCTACTTATATAACTAATCATCAAGATGCTAGAAGTATTATTAGGAGATTAGAGAGAGATGAATTACTTGAAGAAATTCTTAGATTTTATTTAGAAGAGAATAGTAATAAGAGCTCCGTATAAAATACGGGGTTTTTTAATACAGTTTTTCTAACGGGATTTCTTTAACGGAATGGTTGGTGTAGAAAATTGAAATATGTTAAGCTTGGGAACACGGGGCTTGAAGTGTCGAGAATGTGCTTCGGGGGATTGATTATAGGACCACTTCAGGCAAATTTGCCTTTAGACGAGGGGACAAATGTTATATTAGCAGCTTTAGAACAAGGAGTTAACTTTATAGATACCGCTGAGTTGTACGGGACTTATGAATACATAAAAGAAGCGATTAAGAAATCAAAAACAAAGCCTATCATTGCTACAAAATCCTATGCTTATTCTTCTGAAGGTGCTAGAGATAGCGTCGAAAAAGCCAGAAAAGAACTAGATATTGATGTTATTGATATATTCTTACTACATGAACAGGAAACTAGGCTGACCCTTAGAGGGCATCGTGATGCTTTAGAGTACTATATTTCTATGAAGGAAAAAGGAATTATCAGGGCTGTTGGAGTGTCCACACATAATGTAGAAGTAGTGGAAGCTTGTGCGGATATGCCTGAAATAGATGTTATTCATCCTTTAATCAACAAAACCGGAATAGGAATTGGTGACGGAACAATAGAAGATATGCTTACTGCAGTAAAAAAAGCCCATGATAATGGAAAAGGAATATATGGTATGAAGCCTTTAGGTGGGGGCAATCTATTGAATTCTTACAAAGAATGTATGGAATTTGTTTTAAATATACCATATATTGACTCGATTGCTATTGGAATGCAATCTATTGAAGAGGTTATAATGAATGTGTGTGTATTTAATAATAAGCCTGTACCTGAAAATATAAGGTCTTTAGTTGCTGAAAGAAAAAAGCACCTTCATATTGATTTTTGGTGTGAAGGGTGTGGAAAATGTGCTGAAAGATGCAAGCAAGGTGCTCTTTACATTCAGGATGACAAAGCAAAGGTTAGAGAAGAAAAATGTCTCTTGTGTGGCTATTGTGCAAGTGCATGTCCATGCTTTGCAATAAAGATTTGCTAGAGCCTATATAAGGCAATATGTTGTTAAACTATTTGAATGTCCCAAAGAAGCTATTTTTGGAGCATAGGTCCTTATAGTTATTATGTATTTTTTTTGGTCACAAGATTATAACTTAAGTAATTTGGAGGAATTATGAGAATAATTGGAATCGATTATGGGGATAGTAGGATAGGAATAGCAGTTAGTGACCCTTTAGGATGGACAGCTCAGGCCATTGAAACAATTAATTGGAAAAACAATATTGAAGAGCCAATAGAAAGAATATCGGAAATTATTAATTCCTACCAGGCAAAAAAAGTGATAGTAGGATTTCCTAAAAACATGAATGGAACTATAGGTCCTCGAGGAGAGAAAACTAACGAGTTTATTGAGCTCTTAAATAATAGAGTTGAAGGAATTGAGATAATAAAGTGGGATGAGCGGCTAAGTACAGTAGCTGCAAATAGAGCTATGAATGTGATAGGTGTAAAAAAATCAAAAAAAAGGCAAGTGGTAGACCAGATTGCAGCAGTTTATATTCTCCAAGGTTATTTAGATGCCATGGCTTTAAAGAACTGATAGTTAGCTATGAATTTTTTATGTATAGGAATTTATAAAAAACCTGTTTTTTAATTTTTTGTACTAGGAATTAGAAAGGCTATTCCCTTTTCAGGTTTATAGAATAGAATAAAAATATAGGAGAAAACTAATTATACATTATTGTAATGAAAATGATGGAATTTTTTAATCTCTATGATATAATTAATACTTATAAAGCCAAACGGGAGGTAAAAGATATGTCTGAAGAAAGAGACGATATAGTTGTTTTAGTAGATGAAGATGGTGAAGAGGTTGAATTTGAGCATTTAGATACTATCGAATTTAACGGAAATGAGTATGTGGTTCTTCTTCCTATACTTGAAAGTGAAGAAGAAAATGATATTGATGAAGTTGTAATACTTAAAATTGACCATGGTGAAGAAGATAGTTTTGTAAGTGTAGACGATGATGATGAACTTGATGCAGTTTTTGAAGAATTTAAAGCTAGAATGGAAAATGAATACGACTTTGAAGAGCAATAGAAAGAAATAGTTTTAAGGCTCCCTGTATTAATATATAGGGAGTTTTGTGATTTTTTACATCTTAATTGTATGTTAGGCCTAGAAACAAAGAAATTATGCTCCTAGGCTTTTTTATGTGAAATTATTTCCTAACCTATTAGAGGACTTTTTTTGGTCTATGTAGAAGTAAATTGACAAAACGCATTTGCTTCATCATATAACTTGTTTTAAGAAGCTGGTGAGGCTGAGAGTAAATGAAGTAGATTTAGTGGGGGTTTATATGTTTATGAAAAGGATAAAGAAAAGTTCTGTTATATTACTAGTATTGTTTACTTTATCAATGCTTGGGGGATGTGGGGATGGATCACCTGCAAGTAAGGAGGTTGAAAGCACACCAACATTATCAACACCAACACCAACACCTGTAAATACCATTGCTCCGCCCGAAGATAATATTAATTCTGATCAAATAGGAGAAGATAAGAGCGGTTCTGAGAAGGGAATGGCCGAATTGAATTTTACTCTTCCTAAAGAAGGAATTAGACCCTATGCTGTTATGATTGATAATGAGGGTACTAGACCATTACCTCAGGGTGGTATATATCTTGCTCAGATCATTTATGAGATAATTGTTGAAGGTGGTACAACACGGTTAATGCCTGTATTTTGGGATAAGGATCCCACTATGATAGGTCCGGTTAGAAGTTCAAGACATTACTTTTTGGATTATGCAATGGAACATGATGCAATTTATGTGCATTTCGGGTATAGTCCTATGGCTATGCAGGATTTAAAAAAATATAAGATTAATAATATAAATGGTGTAGCTAATGGTGGGGAAGTATTCTGGGATTTGACTACCGATAAAAGAAATTGGCAGGACTCTTACACGTCCATGGAGAAAGTAAAAGGGTATGTACAAAGAGTAAAATATAGAACAGAGACAGATAAGGAACTTCTATTTAAATATTCTGATGAGGATTATGAACTTAAGGGTGGCAAGGATGCTTTGAATATAAATATTAGATATACTTCAGGTTATGATTGTTCATTTGAGTATGATGAGACTAAGAAGCACTATTTGAGGTATAGAAAAGGTGATCCTCATATGGAAAGAATAACAGAGGAGCAGTTTATTGCAAAGAATATTATTATTCAAAAGGTTTCAAATCACCTTATAAAAGGTGATGATGCAGGAAGACAGGAAGTAAACACCGTTGGGAACGGTACTGGATACTTTATATCAAATGGTAAGTACATAGAAATTAAGTGGTCTAAGAAATCGAGAACTGAGCAAACTAAGTATACTGACAACGAAGGAAATGAAATTACTCTTAATGCTGGACAGACTTGGATTCAAATTACGCCAACGAGCGGAAAGGTGACAATAGAATAAGTATTTTAAGCCGCTTTATTGTGTAAAAAGGTAAAGTTAATTTTCTAGATACCTCAATTACAAAACTTTATGTAAACTCATTTGGTTGTTCAATATAAATAAATAAGTATGAGTAGCTGATAATATACAATATAAAAAAACTGAAGTTCAACAGAAGCGTAGAGTTTTATATTTTACACGTATTTTTTACATTTTATATAAAATGAAGGGATTTGGTTTTTACTATATATAAGTTTTTTATTGCTAAAAAGTTATCAATTGGTTATTATATGTATATAGTACTAATCATATTAGAAGCTTAAATCTATATATAGTAAAAAATGTGAAAGATTTGATGTTATGACATAGATTACATAAAATTCTACTAATATTAACTATCATCGGAGGCTGAATTGAGTATAAAGATAAGTGATAAAATTTTACAAAGTGTAGAAAAACCTTCAAGGTATATAGGTAACGAGTGGAATAGTGTTCATAAAGATATTTCAAGTATAGAGGCTAGATTTGCTTTTTGCTTTCCCGATGTCTATGAAGTTGGCATGTCTCATCTAGGTATGAAAATTCTATATCATCTTCTTAACGAAAGAGAAGATACCTACTGTGAGAGAGTATTTGCTCCATGGGTTGATATGGAGGCAAAAATGAGGGAGTACAATATACCGCTTTTTTCTCTTGAAACCCATGATCCAATAAAAAATTTTAATATTATTGGATTTACTCTACAATATGAGATGAGTTACACGAATATTATCAACATGATGGACTTAGCTCAAATTCCTGTTTTTAGTTGTGATAGGACAAAAGAGCATCCCTTTGTATGTGCGGGAGGTCCATGTGCCTATAATCCAGAGCCCTTGGCAGAATTCATAGACTTTTTTATGATGGGTGAGGGAGAAGAGATCATTAATGAAGTAATGGATGCCTATATAGATTGGAAAAAGCAAGATCTACCAAGAGAGATGTTTTTAGAGGCTATTTCGCAAATCGAAGGCATATATGTTCCAGCGTTTTATGAAGTGAAATACAAGGATGACAATACAATTTTAAGTATTAAACCAATAAGCGATAAATATCCGAAAAAGATCAAGAAAAGGATTATAAAGGATCTTGACAAGGTCTATTTTCCTGATAAGGTGGTTGTTCCGTATACAGGTATTGTGCATGACAGAATTATGCTTGAATTGTTCAGAGGTTGTACAAGAGGGTGCAGATTTTGTCAGGCAGGTTATATATATAGACCGGTAAGGGAACGGTCCTATGAAAGACTTCTAAAGCTTGCAGGGGATTTAGAAAATAATACAGGTTATGAAGAGATTTCTCTTACTTCATTAAGTACTAGTGATTATAGTGCTTTTAAAGAGCTTGCAGAAGGTTTGCTTGTTGATATGGAGCCTAAAAAGGTGAATCTTTCGCTTCCATCTTTGAGGATTGACTCTTTTTCACTTGACCTCATGGAGAAGGCTCAAAAGGTTAGAAAAAGCGGTTTGACTTTTGCTCCGGAAGCAGGAAGTCAGAGATTAAGGGATGTTATAAACAAAGGAGTTACAGGGCAAGATTTGATAAACTCAGTGGCGACTGCTTTTAATGGTGGTTGGAGCAGTGTGAAGCTTTATTTTATGATAGGGCTTCCTACCGAGAATTTTGACGATTTAAAGGGTATTGCCGATCTTGGCTTTAAGGTTGTAGATGCTTACATGGTGACTCCAAAGGAAAACAGAGGTAAGGGGCTTAGTATAGCACTTAGTACATCATCTTTTGTACCAAAGCCTTTTACACCTTTTCAATGGGAACCACAGGATGAAATTGAGACTCTTAAGGAGAAACAGAAATTTTTACAGGGCAAAATTAAAAATAGGTATATTAAATATAATTGGCATGACCCTGAATTGAGCCTGCTTGAGGCAGTGTTTGCAAGGGGTGACAGGAGAGTTGGAAAAGTACTTTTTGAGGCTTTTAGAAAGGGCTGTAAGTTTGATAGCTGGGGTGAGCACTTTGATTTTGGGAAGTGGATGGAAGCCTTTAATGAGTGCAAGGTAGAGCCAAGTTTTTACGCTAACCGTAAGAGGGAATTTGATGAGATATTCCCATGGGATCATATTGATATAGGTGTTTCTAAGGAGCATTTGATTAGGGAGAATAAGAGAGCTTATAACGAAGAACTTACTCCAAACTGCAAAATGGAATGCACTGGATGTGGAGCAACGGTATTTGGAGGAGGTATTTGTTTTGATTAATATCAGGGCTAGGTTTGCAAGAGGGGAAGAGCTAAAATATATATCCCATTTAGATATGATGAAATTGTTTGAAAGAGCTTTAAGGCGTGCTAGGATACCTATTTACTATTCTCAAGGGTTTAATCCTCATCCACAGATTGTGTTTGGACTACCTTTATCGGTGGGAGTAACAAGCAGTGCTGATTATGTGGATTTTGGACTAAGCGAAGATATGGAACCTAGACAATTTGTTGAAACTTTAAATAAACAACTTCCAGAAGGCTTGAAGCTATTGGATGCTAAAATAAGAGCATCAAAATCCAATATTATGGCATCGATAACTAAGGCTTCTTATGAAGTTTTAGTTGCAATAACTCAAAGTCCTGAGATGGATGAAGTTAATGAAAAAATACTTCGTTTTTTCGATAATAATGAGATTATTATTAAGAAGGAAAGTAAACGAAAAGTTAAAGATGTTAATATAAGGCCTATGATTCACGAATTTAGTGCAAGCTATATAGAGAATAAAAGCATTAATATTGATGGCAATAAGGATATACAATCTCCAAATTTAGCTCTTTTTGAGTATATAGATAAATTAAAGAATTTTTATGATTTACACGAAGTAAGGGATTTAAAAGGCTATTATGTTTTTTCTTTACTTCTTAGTGCAGGAAGTATAGCAAATCTAAAGCCAGAATTTGCTTTGAAAGCCTTTAGTGAGATGGCAGGCTTTGATTTGAACCTTTTAAAGGTGCATCGCGTAGGTCTTTTTATTGATAAAGGGGAAAAAACACTGAACCCTCTTGATAACGAATTATTAGCTATATGAGGTGGAAACATGGTTAGTGAGATAATTGTAGATGTGGGTCTTAACGAGAGAAGAGTAGCACTTTTAGAAGACAAGGATCTTGTAGAAGTATTTATTGAGAGAAATGATTCGGAAAGACTGGTAGGGAATATTTATAGGGGGAAAGTTAGCAGCGTTTTACCCGGTATGCAGGCGGCCTTTATAGATATCGGGTATGAAAAAAATGCCTTTTTATATGTTGGAGACGCTGTGTCGCAAAAAGAATTCACCGAAGATGAAGAAGAAATGTACAGTGATATGAAGAGTTATAACATTGAGGAGATATTAAGACCGGGTCAGGAAATAACTGTACAAGTCACAAAAGAACCAATAGGTACTAAAGGTCCGAGGGTAACTACACATATAACTCTTCCAGGAAGGCAGCTAGTTCTTCTTCCTAACGCAGATTATATCGGTATATCAAGAAGAATAGAAGACGAAGACGAACGGGCAAAGCTAAAGAAGATAGCAGAGAAGGTAAAACCTAAAAACATGGGCTTGATTGTCAGAACAGTTTCCGAGGGGAAAAGGGAAGAGGACTTCAAAAACGATATTAACTTCTTGGTTAAATTATGGGAAAAGATAAAGAAAAGCGAACATAGCGGTCCTGTACCTAGATGTATTCACAAAGACTTAAATATTATTTACAGAGCTGTGAGGGATATATTCACTTGGAATATCGATAAATTTATTATCAACGACAGGCAGGAATACAATAAAGTACTTGAGCTTGTTGAGATGTCATCGCCGGCTCTGAAGCTTAGAGTAGAATGTTTTAATAAGAATATTGATTTATATGAGCATTTCCAGATAGATTCTATGATTTCAAGAGCTCTCTCAAAGAAGGTATGGCTTAAGTGTGGGGGATATCTGATTATAGAAAGGACCGAAGCACTTACGGTTGTGGATGTAAATACAGGAAAATATGTAGGAAACAATAATCTTGAAGATACTGTATTAAGGACAAATATAGATGCTGCCAAAGAGATTGCTAAACAGCTCCGGCTTAGAGATATTGGCGGTATAATAATAATTGACTTTATTGATATGCATGAAATAGAACATCAAAAACAAATTATTGATACGCTAAAGCAGGCACTAAAAAAGGATCGGACTAAGACAACTGTTGTGGGAATGACAGGACTTGGCTTGATAGAAATGACAAGAAAAAAAGTGAGAGAGGGTTTAGCTTCTACTGTGTTATATGATTGTCCTCTCTGTGATGGTACAGGTAAGATACTTTCACCCGAATCAATAGCTAGAAATGTCGAGAAAGAGATAAGCAAATACTTTACAAAAACTATTGCAAATGCAATTCAAGTGGAGGTACATCCTTCGGTTGCACGTATTTTGTTAGGTGAAAATGGTGAAAATCTTAAGAGGATTGAAAGTACTTTTAATAAAAAAATTGTGATTAAAGAGTCAGAAGAAGTCAAAAATGAGGAAATGAAAATAAAGGAGATTGACATAGAATCATTATTATGATAAAATTGCGTGGTAGCCGCACGGTATAGGTCTTAAAATGCAGTAAATGAATTTTTCTGCTGCCTTAGCTGGCGAGACTGGGTAGGGAGGTGTATAGTATGTACGCAATTATCGAGACAGGTGGAAAGCAGTACAAGGTTCAAGAGGGTGAAGTTGTTTTTATTGAGAGATTAGCTCAAGATGAAGGTGCTTCTGTGACTTTTGACAAGGTTGTAGCAGTTTCAAACGGTGACAAGGTGGATTTTGGTGCACCTTACGTTTCAAGTGCGACTGTTCAAGCTAAAGTGCTAAACCACGGTAAAGATAAGAAAATCATTGTTTTCAAGTATAAGCCTAAGAAAGGCTATAGGAGAAAGAGTGGACACAGACAGCCATATACAAAAGTACAAATCGAAAAGATTAACGCTTAAGGTAACGGTTGAAAATGATTACTATAAATATAGTAAGAGATAAAAGTGGATTTATTTGGCAGTATATAGTTGAGGGACATGCAGGATTTGCGCAGGCAGGTAAGGACATTGTTTGTTCTGCGGTATCTACAGTTGCATATACTGGCATAAATGCACTTGATGAATTGGTTGGAATTAAGAGTTATGGTATAGAGGACGGTTATATGATTTGCTCTGTACCGACTGACCTTTCGCCAGAATTAAAGGAAAAAGTCAGTATAATACTTGAAACCATAGTTGTAGGTTTTAAACAATTGCAATTGACCTATGAAGATTATGTATTGGTGATAGACGAGGAGGTGTGACCGATGATTAGAGTTGATTTACAACTTTTTGCTCATAAAAAAGGGGTCGGAAGCTCAAGAAACGGCCGTGATAGTGAATCGAAAAGGCTGGGAGTTAAAAGAGGTGATGGTCAGCTAGTTACAGCTGGGAACATCATTGTAAGGCAAAGAGGAACAAAAATTCATCCCGGTGTTAATGTAGGTAAAGGCAAGGATGACACATTGTTTGCATTAACAGATGGTAGGGTTAAGTTCTCAAGATTAGGTAAGGATAGGAAACAGGTCAGCATAATTTCAGCTTAACGAAATATAACTGATTTTTGTCAAACCTGTTTTGACAAACAAAAGTCTTATAAGTTTAAAAAATCCCGGTAAATACCGGGATTTTAATTTTATATACGAGTTATACTATATAAAGTAATTAAAAATAGCAAAAAACCGTGACTATGGAGTTGAAGAGAATGTTTATTGATAGTGCAAAAATATATATTAAAGCTGGAGATGGCGGGAATGGTGCGGTATCCTTCCATAGAGAAAAATACATTGCTAAAGGTGGTCCTGACGGCGGAGATGGCGGCAGAGGCGGAAGTGTTATATTCGTTGCAGACGAAGGACTGAGAACCTTACAAGATTTCCGTTATAAAAGAAAATACAAAGCAGAATCTGGAGAAAACGGAGGTACGAATAACTGTTCTGGTCGTGGTGCTCAAGATTTAATAATAAAGGTTCCTGTGGGTACTATAATAAAAGAAGAGACTACAGGGCGTGTAATTGCAGATCTTGTAATTCCCGGTAAGGAAGTTATTGTAGCTAAAGGAGGAAAAGGCGGTGCAGGAAACCAGCACTTTGCGACTCCTACAAGACAGGTTCCCAATTTTGCTAAGAGTGGTGAACCGGGAGAGGAATACTATGCTATTTTGGAATTGAAGCTTTTAGCGGATGTAGGTCTTATCGGTTTTCCTAATGTCGGAAAGTCCACCATTCTTTCTATGGTCTCTGCAGCACAGCCTAAGATTGCAAACTATCATTTTACAACTATAGAACCAAACCTTGGAGTTGTAAGTGTTGATGCAGGAAAGAGCTTTGTTTTGGCAGATATACCAGGACTCATTGAAGGAGCCCACGAGGGTACAGGCCTAGGGCACAAGTTTTTAAAACATGTGGAGAGAACTAGAATGCTTATCCATGTTGTGGATATATCTGGGTCTGAAGGAAGGGATCCACTAAAGGATTTTGAAGTTATAAATAACGAATTGAAGCAGTACAATCCAAAGCTTTTTGAGAGGATGCAGGTAATTGCTGCTAATAAAATGGATGTTACTGGAGCTGATGAAAATCTCAAGATATTTACCAATGAGATGGAAGCTAGAGGATATAAAGTGTTTCCGGTTTCAGCCGCAACAGGTGGAGGCTTAAAAGAGTTGATTTATTTTGTAGCTCAAAAAATTGATGAAATACCCGATACTATATTGACCGATGCTTCAGAAGATGAAGTGATTTATACTGTAGAGGAAGAAGAATCCTTTGAAGTCCATAAAGAGAATGATGTTTTTGTGGTTGAAGGAAAATGGGTACATAAGTTGGTAAACTCTACGAATTTTAATGATTATGAATCGCTGCAGTATTTCCAGAGAGCAATTAAGAAAAAAGGAATTATTGATGCTCTTGAAAACTTAGGAGTTAGTGAAGGTGATACTGTGAAAATGTATGATTTAGAGTTTGAATACAAAAGATAATACCTATAAGGTGATTTCTAAACTAAAAATAGCTTATTATTTTGTCGGTATAGGAGTGTTTTAAGTAAAGATGGGAAAAAAGAACTACTAGACAAACATACATTTTGTGATGTAAAATATATATATAACAAACTGTATTATAATAATGAAGGAGTTTTAGTAAGGGTTATGGAATGCCTAAAATGTGAAAATTGTAAAATCGGCAGTGCAGCTTATTATTGTCCAATGAAAAACGACTTTGTACTGAATGAGGAAGCAACATCACAAGTTATCGAAAAGAGTAGAACAGGCTGGAAGAAGGGGCAACCTAATTACGAGGTCCATAGAAGAAAAAGCCGAAAAGAGGTTGAAGTGTGATCGAAGGGATAGATTTTTCTATCCCTATTATTAATTACGCTTCTTGAAGTGAAACGAAAAAGCAAAAACGTAAGGGCTAGATGCCTAAAGTTTTTATTACGCCTCTTAGAGTGAGACAAAAGAGTATATAATATTATGTAATTATTTTGGAGGAGAATGAAATTAATGATAACAGGAAAACAGCGTAGTTATTTAAGAAGTTTAGCCAATAGTATTGAGCCTATATTTCAGGTGGGTAAAGGCGGAATTAATGAGAATATGGTTAGACAATTTAATGAAGCACTAGAAGCTAGGGAGCTTATCAAGGTGTCGGTTCTGAAAAATTCAGCCGAGGACACCCGTGATATTTGTAATGAGGTGGCTGAACTAACTGGCTCTGAAGTAGTTCAGATTATAGGCAATAAGTTTGTGATATATAAGGAGTCAAAAGAGAATAAGGTATTAGTGCTACCATAAGAGCAAAAAATTATACATGGACTATAGAAAAGGGGCTGAAAATGCCCCTATTATTATTCCCTTTTCTTTATTAAACTCTCAAGTATTTCCCCATATATTTGATTGGAAAACTTTTTCCAGTTTTCGCAGATGGTGTTACAATCACTTTTTGTTCCAACGGATATTTCCAAATCAATAAGGGAAAAGTTATCTTCATGTACCTGACATTTAACAATAAATTCATTTTCGCTTTCGGGTTTGTAGTCTGCTTTAACTAAAGTTTCATTTTTAATTCTTTTTCTAATTTCGTGCATACTTCTGTCAATATTATTCTTGACATCTAGAGGTATATGATTTGTAAAGTAATCTAATGTTTGTTTTCCCGATGCTGTTATAGTATAAAAAGTCTTATTATCTGTTATATTTGAGGATAAATATTCAAGTTCACATAATTCATTTAAGAACTGTTGGAAAATAAAGTAATTCATAAACTGATTTTCAAGAATTATCTTTGTGATTTGCAGATTGCTTATAGGCATATTTGCCATATGTATTATATATAGAAGTATAAGCTTGTTTTCAGCAAGTTCTTTATTTTTTAATGTACGCATTAGTTTACCTCCACTGTATCTAGTTCGAGCTTTAGACCTCATAAAACATTATAACATAGTCATTTAGTATAGACCATATTGCCCGTATTTGTTTTTCAAAATGAGCTATATATTTTCGTGGATTATAGATATTGCAACATATAAAGTGTCTATGAAAATTATTAGTGCTATGGTATTATATTATAGAAGTAGAAGATTCAAACAAAGCCTTATTATGTAAGGGTTTTTTGAATTGCCAAATTTCGGGTATTGCAAGAATGTATTTTGATTCACATATTGAGGAAATTTGGTTTCTAGCTTGTAAATTCGGATGTTTTAACTGCATTTGCTTATGCAAATATTTATGATATATAGATAGGAGAATTGAATTTTGGCGTTTATTAATGAACTTGAAACAAGTTTAAAGCAGGCTGGTGCATCCTTAGTAGGATACTCCAATGTATACGAAGAACTCCCGGAAAAGCTGAAAGAATTGAAATTTGCTATAACAATTGTAGTCAGACTTTCCGATTTTATTATTGATGAGATAACAGATAAACCGACGTATACTTATTTTCATCACTATAGGACGGTAAATGCACTTATAGATCAGATTACCCTTAAAGGGCTTCTTATGATTCAGGAAAAAGGATATAAGGTATTGGCGGTACCCGCCTCTCAAACCGTTAATGATATGAGCGAGAAGTACTCAGCAATTTTTCCTCATAAGACTGCAGCTGTAAAAGCAGGTTTGGGATGGATAGGGAAGAGTGGATTGTTTATTAGTCCAAAATGCGGTCCGAGAGTTCGGCTAGGTACAATACTTACTAATATGGAGATAAGTTGTAATAATTCTATAATGCCTAGTCAATGCGGGGACTGTAACAGATGCGTTAGGAGTTGTCCTGCTATGGCTTTAAGCGGAAACTGTTGGACAAAAATGTGTAGCAGGAGTGATATCGTTGACGCAAAAGCGTGTAGTGACTATATGAACTCGAAATTCAAACATATAGGAAGAGGTTCGGTATGTGGTGTTTGTATGAAGGTGTGTCCAATAGGTATGAATTAAGTATAAGTATATGATATAATATAATGGTACGGGTGTTTGTTGGAAAAACATAAATAAATTTTCATGTACAGGAGATAAGCTATATGAAAAAAGTTCTATTAATAAATGATAGTAGACTCCAAAATGAAGTTATGAAGGATATGTTGACTTCTATCAATTATGAGGTTAGTGTAACTGACGAATATAATGCAATAGCAGCCGTACATAATTTTTGTCCCGATGTTATAATTACAAATTATGTTATGAAGGAAATTAATGGGGATCAACTCGCAGCGGTTATTAAAATTCAATACCCTAACATTAAAATTGTAATATCCTCAAGCAATGCCATTGATATCAATGATTTTGACCGAAATAAGGTTAGTGCAGTAATTAGGATGCCGATAGGCAAGGATGATTTAAAAATGGTTTTAGAAAGTATATCTACTGAAAGCGAAAAGAAATACGATGATTCTGATAGCTATGAGGTAAAAAAATATTGCAAACAGTGTGACAAATTTGTTGATGTCACTTTGAGTAACAAAAATTTCTTATGCCCATTTTGTGGAGATAAAATCTGATTTCTTATTAAGGAGTCCTATTCAATTCTTTTTCTATATTCCATTTATAAAAATAGCCTGTATTAAGAAGCACACTTCTTAAGCATTGAAGCTTTTGACATCTTGCAAATCTAAAAACATATATTCTATATTAGAGTATAACTTTCGTATACTTAATTATATCCATAAAAACTCACTTGATTTTTTTTGAAATATCATTTAGGCTTATATTTGTTATTAATTAAATTTTGTTGTATGAGGGGTCAGTATATGGATGCTAAGATAGAAAGACTAAAACCTAATCTTTTTACCGGTATAATTAAAGAGTTTAATTTGTTTGATTTTATCTATATAGTCATTTTTGCAGCGGCTATACTTTGTAAAGCTGTATTTATGCAGTTTCAGATGAATATAAGTTTTACACCGCTTCTTTCTAAAGTTAATATATTTATGGTTTTATCAAGTGTAGGTTTTGTTTTAATACTTTTTGCGATTTTATTTATTTTTTATTCTAGGAACAAAGTACTTTTTCTTATAGCGAATATTCTTCTCTCGTTGATTTTTTTCGCCGATGCAGTGTATTTTAGGTATTATAATACAATTATAACCGTTCCGGTATTATCCAACGCAAGATTTTTAGGC
The DNA here is from genome assembly GCA_012519925.1 of Clostridiaceae bacterium. GTDB lineage: Bacteria > Bacillota > Clostridia > Acetivibrionales > Acetivibrionaceae > Acetivibrio. The sequence continues at coordinate 20,740 of JAAYPF010000248.1, read as the reverse complement.
TCTGTAGGAGACAGTATTACAAGTTTGCTCCGAAGAAGTGATGTTTTGTATTTTTTTGATTTACCACTATTTTTATTATACTCTATTGTGTTTAGAAAGAAGGCATTAAAAAGCTCTTTTCTTAGCCGTCTAATAATTTCGGTGGTAGCGGTGGTCTTAGGTGTGACAAGTTTTACAATTGCCAAAGGTCAAAACGACTTTTCTATTTATGACAATAATTATATTGTAAAGAATTTTGGTATCGGATATTTTCATTATTATGATGCTAAAAAATATATTACAGAGAATTTTTTGAGGGATAAGAGGTTAAGCAGTGAAGAGGAACAGGATATTAGAGCCTATTTAGATAATAAAAGTGGAAATTCAAAGGGATATTACAACGGTATAGCAAAGGGAAAGAATTTGATAGTTATACAGGTTGAGGCGTTGCAAGAGTTTGTTATAGGTCTAAAGGTAAAGGGAAAGGAAGTTACGCCTAATTTAAACAGTTTGCTTTATGAAAGTGCATACTTTGAGAATATATATGTTCAAGTTGCGGGGGGCAATACTTCTGATGCAGAGTTTATGACAAACAATTCCTTATATCCTGCAAAGGAAGGTGCAGCCTATTTCAGATTTGCTACTAACAATTTTAATTCTCTACCTATATTACTGAAAGAGTCAGGATATACAACCTATGCTGCCCATGCTTACGGACCAAGTTTTTGGAATAGGACGGAAATGTATAAGGTTATCGGTTTTGATGATTTTATAAGCCAAAGTGATATGATTATGGATGAATACATTGGTTGGGGCGGATGGGCTTTAAGTGATGACTCGTTTTACAGACAAACTCTAGATGTTATTGATAAAAGTAAACCGTTTTACTCCTTCTTAGTAACTCTATCAAGTCATCATCCATATTCATATTTTGATGATAAGCAGGATTTTGATGTTGGAGAATATGACAAAACCTATCTTGGCAACTATTTGAAAGCTCAAAATTATGCCGATGCTGCTATAGGACGTTTTATAGAAAAATTGAAGGAAGAAGGTCTATATGACAATAGTCTTTTGGTGATTTATGGAGATCACCACGGGCTTCCTAAGGAACAAGCAGGGGATTTACTCAAATTGCTTAACAAAAGTGACAGTAAGTTGGATTGGGCAAAGCTTCAGAAAGTTCCTGTGATAATAAGATGTCAAGGCTTAGAAAGTCAAGTTATTCAGAAAACTGGTGGACAGATGGATATAGGCCCTACAATTATGAATCTAATGGGGCTGGATGATTATTATGTATTAGGAAAAGATTTGCTTAATAATCCTAAAGGTTATGCCGTTTTACGAAACAGTTCCTTTGTAACCGATGAGGTTTATTATTTTAGTGACGAAGATAAAATTTATGATTTTAACAGTGGTAAGCAGCTTGATAGAACGGCATATGACCAACAAATAAAGCAATATCTAGAGGAATTGAGAATCTCCGATCTGATTTTAGAAAAAAATGCGTTCGGGAAAATGAAATTTGATAGGTAGTTTAATCTAGTGTATAATTTCTTGTTCTATAAAAAATCTGCAAAAAATACGAAGTTGCAGATTTTTTGTAGTTTTTTCATTTGATATTTCTGTTTAAATATATATAATTATATTAGGTGATTCTATTAAAAATAACTGGTTAATAATTTTTTTATAAAACCTGATTTGTTCTACAAATATTTACTTATGAATTTATTTAAATAACTTATGGAAAACTAGAGTGTTTTCAATTCTCACAAAAGAATGGAGCGATTAGTAATGACTTCAAAGTTTAAAAAAGAGATTTCAAGAAGCTTAGCTGTATCACTGATAGGGCTTTCTTTATTATTAACAGCTTGTTCAAACAAGCCCAAAGCAGGTAATGATAATGATTTAGTCATTCCAAACCAGACATCTACGACCTCAAGCGAAACTATAGATGTATCACCAACGCCAATGGAGGTTGAACCTACACCTGCACCTACAATTGACCTTCAAGTAGTCAAACCGGACGAATCAGGTAAGATAATGGTTGTCATGTTTCACAATTTTGTAGAGTCATTTGTACCTTCAAAATATGACGATGGGGCATACACCACTACCTTTGATGAATTTAGGAAGCTATTGCCATATCTCTATGAGCAAGGCTACAGGCTCACTAGCATGACAGACTATTTGAACAATAATATCTCAGTGACAGCAGGTTGTATACCAATGATATTTACTTTTGATGATGGTACCACAGGTCAGTTCAACCTTGTGAATGAGGATGGAAAGTTGGTAGCTAACAAAAACTCTGCAGTGGGGATTATTGAGGAGTTTAACAAAACACATCCGGATTTTGGTGTTGAAGGAACCTTCTATGTAAACCTTGGCAATAGTACTTTTCAAGGAGAAGGTACTTTAGAAGAGAGGTTAAAGTACCTTGTAGACAAGGGATTTGAAATCGGTAATCACACTTACACACATATAAATCTAACAAATGCAAAGGATTCGGATCACATTCAAAAGGAAATTGGCTTAAACCAAAAGACTATGTTTGAGTTGATACCTGGATACAAAATGAATACCTTCTCTCTGCCCTATGGAGCACCTTCAAAAAACTTGCAGAAATACGTAGAAAAGGGTGAATACGAAGGCGTAAAATATGAAAACCTTGCAATTATGGAAGTAGGATGGGATCCCGCACTTTCACCTGTAAGCAAGAATTTTAATCCTTTATCAGTTCACAGGGTTCGGGCATCGGGTATTAAACCAGTTGATGCTGACTTAGCATGGTGGATTAAAAACCTTACAAGAGAAGGGCAGTATATCAGTGATGGTAATCCCGATACAGTAACAGTACCAAAGTCAAAAGAAGAGAATATAGATACTGGAAAACTTCAAGGTAAGAGTTTAGTGGTATATTAGTAATGCTTTATAATAGGTATAGCAAAGGCATTAAAAAGCACTAACTTCCGATGGAGTTGGTGCTTTTATTACGCATATTTCAAACGAAGTAAAAGAGGCCAAAACGAAGGTGCTCGATGTCTCGTAGTTTTTAGTATACTATTATTTATATTGAGTCTTATACATAAGCACTTTTTGAGAAGATACAACTATTTTGTATGGTTAAATTTGCATAATTTACTATACTATATTATAATAAATGTGTATTTCTATTTGTACATTGTTTATATAACAATATATTTATAGGGAGTGTTAAAATGAAAAAAGCTAGTTCAAGTAAAGCCAATAGTAAGATAATGACAGATGCAGAAGTAAAAAAAAGGGCTGTTAAGCTGGTTATTTCTCATATGAAGAAGAAGGTAGCTCAAGAATTTGTTGGTGCCGTTCATGTTAACGAGTGGATTAAAGAAATGGATGAACTATTGGAAAAACCAGAATTTGAACTTGTCGAGTACATTCGTATGAGAAAAAACCTGAACGATGTTATTGAGAGAGTTCTAGATGAAAATATTAGATTTAAACTTAGGGACTCTTGGTACAGTTTTGGAAGGGCTTTAGACAAAAAGGTTAAGCGTTAATAGTATTTCAAAAACGAATACCTTAGTCTAAGCAAACACAATAAAATAAAGAGTTCATTTGAGCCTCCAATAAGGAGGCTTTCCTTATATCCACTTTGAATTTTGGAGGGAATATTATACATTAAAAGGGAAATAGTGTATCATATATTTAGTGAATATAAATACTTTTTAATGCAAAGTGAGGTAATGGATTATGCTATTTAAGAAAAAGGAGAAAGTCACGACATATAATGATGTAGTTGCAAAAATTAGAGGTGAAATAATTCAAAGTCTTAGGAAAAAGGGGATTAGCTTTTCAGAAATTGATGTGGACTTTAGACAGGAAAGTGGAAATTTGAAGCTGTCAATAAATCAAAAGTAATGGCAACAAAAACAATAGCTATGGTATATTTCCATAGCTATTGTTTGAATACTTTATTAATTTTTTGATTTCAAAAATTCCCTACCACTTTGTATGGCTGCTAAAACCCTCTCTTTAGCAGGACCTCCAGGAATATTTCTTCCAGAAACGCAAGTTTCAAGACTTATTTCTTCGTAGACATCTTCTGATATTAAATCAGAGAAACTTTTAAAGTCTTCCATTGTGAGTTCATCGATAGCTTTGTTATTGCCTATGCAATAGAGCACCATTTTGCCTATTATTTCATGGGCATTCCTAAAGGGAATTCCTTTTTTTACAAGATAGTCTGCAATGTCAGTAGCGTTAGTAAAACCACCTTGTGCAGCTTTGTACATATTTTCTTTATTGATTTTCATAGTCGATATCATGCTAGTGAAAACAGGCAAGCAAAGCTTGACGGTATCAACCGCATCAAATATGGATTCCTTGTCTTCTTGCATATCCTTGTTGTAAGCTAATGGAAGGGATTTCATAACAGTAAGAAGACCAATAAGGCTTCCGTAGACTCTGCCAGTTTTGCCTCTTACAAGTTCTGCTACATCGGGATTTTTCTTTTGAGGCATTATACTACTGCCTGTGCTGTAAGCATCGTCCATTTCAACGAAACCAAATTCATGTGAAGACCACATAATAAGCTCTTCGCTGAATCTACTTAAGTGCATCATAATTATTGAGAGACAACTGGCCAATTCTATAGCAAAATCTCTGTCACTGACTCCGTCAAGGCTGTTTTCAGTTATATCGTCAAACCCAAGCTCATCCGCTACCATATTCCTGTCAAGAGGATAGGTAGTAGATGCGAGAGCACCAGAGCCTAAAGGCATCACATTAATTCTTTTGTAACAGTCATCAAGACGTTCTAGGTCGCGCTTAAACATTTGAAAATAAGCCATCATATGATGAGCAAAAGTAATGGGTTGTGCTCTTTGAAGATGGGTGTATCCAGGTAGTATAACATTTAAGTTATTCTCAGCTATATCAATTAATGTGTTTTCTAAAGAAACAAGCATTTTCTTTATTTCGCAAACCTCATCTTTAAGATACATCCTCAGATCAAGAGCAACCTGGTCATTGCGGCTTCTACCGGTATGAAGTCTTTTTCCGACATCACCAATCCTTGTGATAAGGATTTTTTCTATATTCATGTGTATATCTTCTGCATCAACTTCAAATTCAATCTTTCCGTTTTCAATATCCGTCAAAATTTCTTGTAAAGTAGCTTGAATCAGTTCAGAGTCTTGTTGTGAAATAATCTTGCTTTTTCCAAGCATTTTTGCATGGGCAATACTGCCAAGTATATCCTGCTTATACATGCGACTGTCAAATCTAATTGAGGAGTTAAAATCATCAACTGATTTGTCGGTGCTTTTTTCAAATCTACCGCCCCAGAGCTTCATTTTATCACCTTACTTGTTTTTATTTTGTTCTTTCATAAGTGCACTGACTTTCATTGGCAATCCAAACAGATTGATAAAGCCTTCCGCATCTTTCTGATTGTAAACTTCATCTCTTTCAAAGGTTGAAAGCTCTTCGCTGTAAAGTGAATAATCGGATTTTGCTCCAGCGGGCATACAATTTCCTTTGTAGAGTTTGAGTCTAACAGTACCAGTTACATTTTCCTGCGTAACATCAACAAAAGCAGAGATCGCTTCGCGAAGAGGAGTATACCACTGTCCGAAGTATACTAACTCGGCAAATCTTTGTGAAACGAGATCTTTATAGTGCAGAGTGTCTCTGTCAAGGCAAAGTAATTCTAGCTCTCTATGAGCAGCGTAAAGAATAGTACCACCTGGAGTCTCATATACTCCCCTTGATTTCATTCCAACAAGCCTATTTTCAACCATGTCTACAATACCTACGCCATTTTCGCCGCCTATTTTATTTAGTACCGCAATCAATTCTACGGGACTGTACTCGACGCCGTTTACTTTTTTAGGTATTCCCTTTTCAAAGTCTATTTCTACGTATGTAGGCTTGTCCGGTGCTTTTTCAGGGGAAACCATAAGCTTTAAAAGTTTGTCGTATTGAGGTTCATTCCAAGGATCTTCAAGGTCGGAACCTTCATGACTTAAGTGCCACAAGTTTCTGTCCATGCTGTAGTTGTCTTTCTTTGAAACAGGAATGGGAATATTTCTTGCTTCAGCGTATTCTATTGCATCTTCTCTTGACTTGATGTCCCAGATCCTCCAAGGTGCAATTATCTTTAAATGTGGTGCTAAGGCTTTAACTGTAAGCTCAAACCTAACTTGGTCATTACCTTTACCGGTTGCACCATGACATATTGCAGTTGCACCTTCTTTTTCGGCAATCTCAACCATTCTTTTTGCTATTATAGGTCTTGCAAAGGAAGTCCCTAGAAGATACTTACCTTCGTAAACAGCACCTGCTTTTATTGTCGGGAAGACAAAGTCCTTAACAAAAACTTCATTTAAGTCCTCGATATATATTTTGCTTGCACCAGTTTTTATTGCTTTTTCGTTTAACGGATCAAGTTCTTCTCCTTGCCCAACGTCAGCAGCCATTGCAATAACTTCATAGTCATAGTTTTCCTTAAGCCAGGGTATAATTATTGACGTGTCCAATCCTCCTGAATATGCTAGGATTACTTTTTCCTTTTGACTCATGTTAATACCTCCTCAAATGTGTTAGAATATTTAATAGTATAATTATATTTTTTCAAAATAATATAATGGAATACATTATACAATAAGATGTATAAATATGCAACAAATCATATAATTATTCATTGGTTGGTTTTTTTATAAAAAATTTATATTGCGGGACGTGAACAAATGATAATACTAGGTATTGACCCTGGGTTTGCAATAACAGGTTATGGTATAGTAAAATATGAAGGGAACAAGTTTTTCCCTGTAGATTATGGAGCAATAACAACAGCTAGCACGATGGAACTACCTAAGAGGCTTCTACATTTGCATGATTCATTAGCGGAATTGATATGTGGATATAAACCAGATGCAATTGCTATAGAAGAACTGTTTTTCAATAAAAATATTAAAACAGCTCTTACTGTAGGTCACGGCAGGGGAGTGGCAGTTTTAGCCGCAGCGGAGAGTGGTGTGGATGTTTTTGAATACACGCCCCTTCAAGTAAAACAGTCAGTTGTAGGTTATGGAAGGGCAGAAAAAGCACAAGTACAACAAATGGTAAAGATAATATTAAATCTTTCTAAAATACCTAAACCCGATGATGTAGCAGATGCCCTTGCAATTGCAATATGCCATGGGCATTCTCATAGAATTTCAGGGCTCATTAATACAAATAGGTAATAGTGCTGATTATAAATATTAAAATACGGAGGGAATATATTGTTCGCATATATAAGAGGAATACTTGAGTACAAGCATAACGATTATTTAGTTGTTGAAGCTAAAGGAGTAGGTTACAAAATTTTTACTTCCTTGTCAACACTTCAGAATATTGAGAGTTTAGGAAGTGAAGTGAAGATATATACTTATCTTCATGTACGTGAGGATATTATGAGCCTATACGGCTTCTTGACGCAAGAGGAACTTGGAATGTTTGAGATGCTTTTAGGCGTTACAGGAGTAGGACCTAAAGTTGCCCTATCGCTTGTTTCCTCAATGTCTCCCTCTAAATTCGGACTTTCAATAATTACTGATGATTACAAATCGCTTACTATAGCTCAAGGAGTGGGGAACAAAGTTGCACAAAGGATAATTCTTGAGCTTAAGGATAAGATAAATAAGACAGATTTGGTGAATACCTACGTTGACAAAGAGGATTCTGTTAATGTAAATAAAGATAATTCAAGAATTTCTGAGGCAATAAGTGCATTAATTGTATTAGGATATACAGCGTCTGAGGCAAACAAAGCTGTAGCATCTGTTTATTCAGAGGATATGGATTTAGAGCTGATTATAAAAAATGCCCTTAAGGCACTTGCTAGAAATTAAGTTTTTTGTTATTTCACATTGGGAAACTTTTCTATAATCGTTTGTATATATGTTGCAATATCAAAATCAATGTAGAATGTTTAATGCAAAATATATAGTTAAAAAGCACTAGAATAGGCAAAATGCTTTATAAATATTTTGGAGGGAGCAAAATGGAAGACAGAATTATTGGCTGTAAGGCAAATGAAGAGGACGTTGACGAAATAAGTCTTAGACCGAGAAAATTAAATGAATATATAGGCCAAAAAAAAGTCAAGGAAAATCTTACAGTTTTTATTGAAGCTGCCAAAAAGAGAAATGAAGCACTTGACCATGTTTTGCTGTATGGACCTCCTGGTCTTGGTAAGACAACCCTGGCCAGTATAATAGCATCTGAATTGGGTGTGAATATAAGAATTACCTCTGGACCTGCCATTGAAAAGCCAGGTGATCTTGCTGCAATACTAACCAATCTTGGAAACTATGACGTCCTTTTTATAGATGAAATACACAGGCTTAATAGGAGTGTTGAAGAGATATTGTATCCTGCTATGGAAGATTATGCTTTAGACATTATCATTGGAAAGGGACCGAGTGCACGATCAATAAGATTAGATTTGCCTAAGTTTACTCTGATAGGAGCAACTACAAGAGCAGGACTCTTAACATCGCCTTTAAGAGATCGGTTTGGGGTTATAAACAAACTCGAAATGTATACTTCAAAGGAGTTAAAATTAATAGTTGAAAGGTCTGCAGGAATATTAAATATTGGAATAGAAAGTGATGCGGCAGAAGAAATTGCAAGGCGTTCTAGAGGAACTCCTAGGATTGCAAACAGGATACTTAAAAGAGTTAGAGATTTTGCTGAAGTGAAAGGGGAAGGCTTAATAACAAAGGAAATTGCGAATATCAGCCTTGATGCCCTTGAGATCGATCCTATAGGTCTAGATGGTGTAGATAGAAGCCTCCTTTTTAGCATAATTGACAAATTTGCAGGGGGGCCTGTGGGGTTAGATACTTTAGCTGCTACCACAGGGGAAGAGGCGAATACCATAGAGGATGTATATGAGCCATATCTACTTCAATTAGGTTTTATTAACAAAACACCAAGGGGAAGGGTAGCAACAAAACTTGCATATGATCACTTTGGTTTAAGATATGAATAGGAACTTCGTAACTTTTTAATAAAGAGTTAGTATCACAACAAACGAATTTTCACAATACACCAATAATGTTGCGTTTTTTTATTATAATCTTAAAACCCTAAGCGTTGAAAAGTCTGAATAAATAAAGGATAGAGAGATATTATTCCACTATAAAAATAAATATTTTTTATTAATCATCAAACACTATAAAAATTATTGATTTTTTTCCAAATGTGTGATACTTTATATGTGGGAGATTATAAATTTTTTATACTGTTTGATTATGGATAAGGGAGTTAAAATGTATGCTGTTTCCATTTATGAAGAACAATTATCTAAGCATTGACGTGGGCTTTAGAAATATTAAAGTTGTTGAGGTCGCAGTTAATCGAAGCAATGAGGTATATATCAAAAATTTTGGTATTGCTTCTACTCCGTTAAACTGTATAAAAAATGGTGTCATTAAAAACATTGACGCTGTCTCAAGTGAAATAAGCAGGATAATTCGAGAAAACAATATGAAAGTAAAAAAGTCTAAGATTGTTATGTCGGGGACTAGTATTATATCTAGAGTTTTTCTTGTTGAGAAGGTAGCAGACCAAGATATTGATACAGTGGTCAAGAATGCTATTGTCAAAAATATGCCTATAAACTTAGAAGAACATAAAATTGATTACAAGGTATTACAGGAATTAAAAGAAAATGGCGAAGACAAACTAAAAATATTTGTGACAGCAGTTAGGAAGAATATAATCAATAGTTACATAGACGTACTTTTTGAATTAGGATTGAAGCCTATTTCGGTTGATATACCTGCTAATAGTACAGCAAAGTTCTTTAATAGGGATATTAAAGTCAGTATAGACCATGTTAAATATGTAAACCCAAATAAGGGTTTAAACAAAGATGCTTTCGCTGTTATAGATTTTGGCTCTGAAACTACAATAATCAATATATTGCGTAATAGAATTTTAGAGTTTAATAAAGTCATACTAACCGGTAGCTCAAATATGGATGAGGCTATTGCATCAGTTGCTAAGAAGTCCATAATAGATTCAGAGAGACTCAAAAAAATGTACGGAATAACACCACCGCCTTCCTATGAAGCGGCTGAAGAGCATATAAAGATACACAAAACATTAAAGGATATGGTGGATAGGTTGATTAATCAGATATATATGTGCTTGACTTTTTATGAAGCACGTTGTTACGGCGTTAAGGTTGGCAAGATATTTATAATTGGTGGAGGGTCTTTGCTTAAAGGTTTGAGTGATTATATGGAGCAGACGCTTCAAATTCCTGTATATCCTGTTGGTTTACTTGATATTGATGGAATTGATATAAACAGAAATTTAAATAGTGAAAAATTGAATTTTTTAGTTAATGCTGTTGGAATTACATTGTAGTTTATTAAAATCTTTATATAAACGTCCTAAAATCTTGGAGTATAACTATACTCTGAGATTTTTTTTTACGATCAAATGATGTACCAGTATCTTAAATGTAATGAAAAATGTTGTTAAAAATTGTTGTTTAATATATAATAAACAATAAATACATATTACATTATTGTTACTTTTCCTTTATTACGACAGGAAAATCAAAGTATTTGTCGAACATTACTATTAGAGAAGTATTAAATCAAAATATAGATATTTTCTGAGGCGATAATTTTACTAAAGAGAAATTTTAAGAGGTGGCTTTTATGAAAAAATTACTTTGCATCTATTTAATGGTTACAACCTTTATTCTGACTTGTGTTACTACATATGCACAGGGGATAACACTTACATATGATGGTGTGACTAAAAAGTATACAGGAAATATATACAAGCTCTATGTCAATAATGAGCTTGTCAATTCTGATATGCCCCCTATCATTATTAATGACCGTTCACTGGTTCCTGTAAGAGCAATTTTTGAAAAGTTAGGAGCTGAAGTTGCTTGGGATGCAAAAAACAAAAAAGTATCCGTTTCGTATATCGGTAATCAAGTGGAACTTAAAATAAATGATGATAATGCCCTTATAAACGGTAACAAGGTTAAAATGGAAGTGCCTGCAAAGATAATTAATGACCGTACAATGGTACCTTTACGTTTTGTAGGGGAACAGTTAGAAATGGAAGTGGGTTGGCATGCTGATAAAGGTGAAATTACCATTAGCAACAAAAAGGATGCACAATTTGCAAGCCTGAACGACATAAAGTATATAAAGAGGAATGATGGTCAGAGTGTTGCCATAGATTTAGATAGATTTCAAAACTACAGAATTATGAGATTGCCTTCACCGGACAGAATAGTAGTTGATTTTACGAATACAAAGCTGATAAGTGACAAACAGAATATACCTATAAATGATGAACTTTTAAAATCTGTTAGGTGTAGTCAATTTGAAGCTGATATGGCTCGAGTAGTTTTAGATTTAGAAGGTGAGCCTCAATACCAAGTGACTGAAACCAATAATAGATTATTACTAAATCTTCAGAAGAAAGGACCTTCGATAAGTTCTGGTATGAATGAGGTACACAAGCCTATAGATGGGATTATCAAACCGGTGGATAATAATTTGACTGTTAAGCACATTGATAATTCGTTATATGAGGCAATAGTAATTGGAGTAAAGGATTATGAAGGCTATGAAGCCTTTGAGCTTCCTAATCCTAACAGAGTTGTAATTGATATTCCTAAAGCGATTGCTCTAAATGAGCAAAAGACATTGAATATTGATAGTGCACTGATTAAATCAGTTAGATATGCCGCAAAAGATACAGGTGGATCTAGATTGGTTATAGATACAAAAGGAGATATTAAATATAAATTGTCTGAAAGTGATGGTACACTTGTGGCATATATTGCAAAAAGCATCGATTTGATTTCTTTCGATGCTTCAAGAAGTGATACCAACAGAGACGAAGCTATTGGAAAAGATAATCTGAGTGTAAGTTATAAAGCTCAGGAAACTTATGAAACAGTTGCAATGTTTTTGGAAGACTACACAGGATACAACATTGTTAAGCAGTTAGATAAAAATAGGCTTGTTGTTGATTTTCCTAATGTGTCCGCCGAGGCGGCAGAAAAAAATATAGATGTTAAAAGCAAGCACATAGAAAATATTAGGTATGCAGGAGTGAGTAGTTCCTCATCAAGAGTCATTATCCAGCTAAAAGGACAATGCCAATATGTTGTGGCGGAAGAAGAAAAGGCACTTGTAATAAATGTAATTCCAAGTGTTGATGTGGATGATATCCAAACAGATGAAACTAGTGACAGTGAACAATCTCCAGTAAAATCGACACCTATAATAACTGCGACGCCAAAACCAACAATAAGCCCGACTCCAACCGTGATTGCAACGGCGAAATCAACACCGACAGCAACGTCTACAGTAGTTTCAACACCAGAACCAACGGTAAGTGCAACTCCTACTAAGATAGTAACACCAAAACCAACGGTGAGTGCAACTCCTACTAAGATAGTAACACCAAAATCAACAGCAAGTGCAACTGCTACAATTATTGTAACACCAAAGCCGACAGTGACGCCAACAAAGGATGAAGACAATGATAGTAAAGAATCTATAAAAATTAATCATACTTTTATAGATGGTGTTGATAGGATAACAATTTCTGCAAAGGATGCTAAGGACTATAATTTGTGGAAACTTACTGAACCGGACAGAGTTATTATTGATATACCTAATTATGAGGCCGGTAAGGAGCAAAAAATAAATGTAGACAGCAGCAATATCAGTTCCATAAGATCGGCACAGTTTGAAAATACTACAGCAAGAATAGTTTTTGATACAATCGGTCAACCTGAGTTTGAAGCGGAAAAGACGGATGATGATATAGTAATTATAATGAGAAAAGCCTCATATAAAAATATTGAATACAGTAACATAGGAAATAGAGCGTACTTTACTTTAAGAGGAGCTAAACTTACAGAGGGTGGAGAAGTCCTAAAACGACTTTACACCGATGAGTATTCTTTCGAAGGACGAATATATAAACTAACCTTTCCTAGTGAGCTAGCGGACTTAGGATTTGGCACAATGAATATTAATGATAGTAAAGTAACTAATGTAAAAATAACAAAAAACGATGAAACTAATCAGACAACTTTAACCTTTACAACAAAGGAGCAGTTTAATTATGAAGTTATTACAAGGGAATCGGAAAACGATACAACAATAACCCTTTTCAAAGAAGCTCTGCCTAAAGACCAACTTGTAGTTATAGACCCAGGTCATGGAGGTACAGATCCAGGTGCAGTATATGGTGGAATTAACGAGAAAGATTTAAACCTTGATATTGCAAAAAGACTAAATGAACTGCTAAAGAGCAAGAATATAAAAACCTATATGACAAGAGAAGATGATGTTTTTGTAGGTCTTTATGAAAGAGCCTATATAGCAAACGATATGAAAGCTACATTATTTGTAAGTATTCATAACAACGCTTATTACACAAAATACAAAGGTACTGAGACCTTGTATTATCCTCAAGTGACAAGCAGTTCAGGATTCAATGGTAAGAGATTTGCACAGATAGTACAGGATGAACTTATAAAAGCTCTTGGAACTCATAACCGAGGAATTGTTGAAAGACCTAACCTTGTTGTTTTAAAAGCCACTAAAATGCCTGCTATACTAGCCGAAATTGCTTTTATGACAAATAGTGAGGATCTTGCGAATCTTAAGTCGGAAGAGTTTAGGCAAAAGGCAGCACAAGCACTTTGTGATTCGATTATTAAAGCCCTAGGAGAAGTATAATAAGAAATTCATAAAAAGAGTGATGATGCCTAATCATCTCTCTTTTTATTGTCCTATAAAATGTAGTATTAAGTTCATAAAGTAATCCAATCATCATTTTATTGAAGTAACCAAACACTAGTATAAGCAAATTGAATATGTTATTATAATATTGTTTAAAATTAATTGAAATGAAACATTATACAGTGTAAAGCAACAAAAATACAATAGATTATGAAAGGTTGTGTTAAAATGGCTGTACTCATAACCGGTGGAGCGGGCTATATCGGAAGTCATACAGTAGCAGAACTCCTTGAAAAAAATGAAGAAGTTATTGTTGTAGACAATCTTGAGAAAGGTCACAAAGATGCTGTTCTTGGAGGAAAACTCATAGTCGGAGATTTGAGAGATAAGGAATTTATAAAAAAAGTATTTTTAGAAAATGATATAGAAGCTGTTATCCATTTTGCCGCGTATATTGAAGTGGGTGAAAGCGTTTCAGACCCATTAAAATATTATAACAATAACGTTGCGGTTACTTTGAATTTGCTGACTGCAATGAAGGAAGCTAAAGTAAATAAAGTTGTGTTTTCTTCTACTGCTGCTACATACGGAGAACCTGAAAACATACCTATAATTGAAACTGACAGGACTCTACCTACAAATCCGTATGGTGAGACAAAGCTTGCGGTTGAAAAGGCTTTAAAATGGGCAGATGGAGCCTATGGTATAAAGCATGTTATACTACGTTATTTTAATGCCTGCGGTGCACATGTAAGTGGTAAAATTGGAGAGGATCACAATCCTGAGTCCCATCTCATTCCATTGATAATCCAGGCGGCAATGGGAAAAAGAGATTCCATTAAATTATTTGGAAATGATTATAATACCCCTGATGGAACATGTGTAAGGGATTATATACATGTATCCGATCTGGCACAAGCACATTATCTTGCTTTGCAGAAATTGAGAAAGGGAGAAGACAGCGACATATACAATCTAGGAAATGGTAAAGGTTTTTCGGTTAGAGAAGTGGTAGATGTAGTGAGAAAAGTTACAGGAAAGAATATTACTGCCATCGATGCACCAAGACGACCTGGCGATCCAGCAATCTTGGTTGCATCTTCTGAAAAAATAAAAAGAGAGCTCAATTGGCAGCCTAAAATGAATGATTTGGAAACAATAGTGACTACGGCATGGGAATGGCATAGCAAACACCCTAACGGCTATAATGACAGATAAGGCTATTAAGAAAGTATTTTAGAAAAATTTACCTAGGAAATTATATTATTCTTCATATATGTCTATACTTACAGTAGGAACAAATTTTTACAGTAAGGAGTAGTATATATGAAGAATTTTTTATGTTTTTTATTAATAACAGGAGTAGTACTAATATCAGGGTGTAAAAATCCATTAAGTGAACTTGACAACATACAAACACGCATTGATAATATTGAAACATTAAAAGAACAAGATTTAATAGACGTCAGTGATGCTACCGAAGTTTCAGAAAATAGTAAAGATGCAAAAAAGGACGAAATAGACAGGGATGTTGTAAGCAAAGTCGCCAAAGAGGATAAGCCTAAAACAAAAGAACAAGTCAGTGATCAAAATAGTAGCTCAGATAAAACAGCAAATGAGATTTTAACTATAACAGCTTATTATAAGGATTCAGAGAATGTTTTAATACCCGTAACAAGAAAAATTGAAAAGGAAGAGGGGGTAGCAAAGGCTGCCATAAAAACAATGATTGAAAATGAAACTAATAGAGAAGCGTTAAGACCATTAGGTTTAAAACCAGTCCTTCCAGAAGGAACAGAAATATTAGGTATAAATATAGAAAACGGCATTGCAATAATAGATTTTAACAGCAAACTATTAGGTTATAGTACAGCACGAGATGAAAATAATATTATTACAAGTATTGTTTATTCGCTAACGGAGTTTGAGACGATAAACGCAGTTAGAATTCTAATAAACGGCTATGTCAAAGAAGAACTGAAGTATTCAGGTGATATATCAGGAACTCTAAAAAGAGATAATATACTTATAAATTCAGATAAATTAAATACGGATAGTAAAACTATGAAACTTGATGTTTATCTATTTAAGTATTTAGAGAATAAACATGAAAAATTATTGCCAGTCTCAATGGAATACATAGGTGTTTCAAAAGATAAACTACCAATGGAAATTGTTGGTTCACTTTCGAAAGAACCTAAAGACCCAAATTTATATACTCAAATGCCGGAAAATGCTAGATTGCTCGATTCAAGTATTTCTGATGAAGTTTTGACTTTAAATTTTAGTAAAGAGATTAAAAATTACGGTGGAAATTCAAGGGAAGAAGGGCTTATAAAACAAATTCTATATACAATGAAACAAATAAACGGTATTAAGAAAATTAGAATACTGATAGAGGGTAAGAAAGATGATCTTCCCGAGGGAACTGATATTTCAAAACCTTTATTAATTCCTGACAAGATAAATAAAGTAAATTAACAAATGCATTTTAAAATAAGCATTTGCTAAAGAAATAAAAACTTTTCTAAGAAGAATAATATAAATTGGTTGAAATCATCATAGGTTTTAGATAGTATATAACATGAGATATATAAAGTAGAAAATTAATTAAAGAAAGGTTGGGGCTTTATTGAGGATTGACGGAAGAGGGGATTCAAACCTTAGGAAAGTTAAGATAACGAGAAATTATATAAAACATGCAGAAGGTTCCGTATTAATTGAGATGGGAGACACTAAAGTAATTTGTACTGCATCGGTGGATGAAAAGGTTCCTGCTTTTAAGAAGAATACAGGTGAAGGATGGGTTACTGCAGAATACTCAATGCTTCCGAGAGCTACTGGGGTTAGAAACCAAAGAGATATAAACAGGCTAAAGTTAAATGGAAGGACTCAGGAAATACAAAGGCTTATCGGAAGGTCATTAAGATCGGTAGTGAATTTTAATTTACTAGGTGAAAGGTCAATTACACTCGATTGTGACGTTATACAGGCAGACGGTGGTACAAGGACTGCTTCTATAACTGGTGCATTTGTTGCTTTAGTAGATGCCTGCAAAAGGCTTGTAGAAGATGGAATAATTGAAAAAATTCCTATAACCGATATGGTTGCAGCAGTGAGCGTTGGGATAATAGGCGATGAAGAAATGTTGGATTTGTGCTATGAAGAGGACTCGAATGCCGTTGTGGATATGAATGTTATTATGACTTCATCGGGGGAGTTTATAGAAGTTCAAGCAACTGGAGAACAATCACCCTTTAGAAGAGAACAGCTAAATAAACTACTAGACTTAGCTCAGGGAGGAATAAAGGATTTGATCCAATTGCAAAAAGAAGCTTTAGGTCAGGTGTCAAATGAAATTGGGAGAGTTACAAAGGATGAGAAAATTTGTTGTAGCGACGAAGAACAAGGGTAAACTAAAAGAAATTGTTGAGATTCTAAATGGAATGGATTTAGAAGTTGTTTCTATGGAGCAAGCTGGAGTAAACGAAGATATTGAAGAATGTGGTAGCACCTTTGAAGAAAATGCTCTAATAAAAGCTAGAGAGGTACATAAGCAAACTGGAGAACTGGTAATGGCTGATGATTCGGGTTTGGAAGTGGAAATTTTAAACGGTGCTCCAGGAATATATTCTTCAAGGTTTGCAGGTGATGGTGCAAGCGATTCGGATAGAAATAATAAATTACTTGAAATGTTGAAGGATGTTCCCTTTGAAAAAAGGAAAGCTCGATTTGTATGTGTGATAGCGGTTATACTACCAGATAGTACACACTTTGTTGTAAGAGGGACTTTTGAAGGGTATATTGGACTTGAGCCCGTTGGGGAAAATGGCTTTGGGTATGACCCTCTCTTCTTTCTGCCAGAATACAACAAAACTGCTGCACAGTTAGATGCATCAAAAAAGCACGAAATCAGTCATAGAGGTAAAGCACTCAAATTAATGCTTGCGGAGCTCAAAGGGAGATTAGAGGCATGTTAAAAATTAGCATATCTCCCTAAAAGGGCGATTTGAAAAAATGTTTTAAAATAGTGTTGACAAATCAAAAGGTTGTCTGTATAATATAAAAAGTCGGCAGTGCGGTAAAGCACTCTACAAGCTAAATGCGGGTGTAGTTCAATGGTAGAACATCAGCCTTCCAAGCTGATTGCGTGGGTTCGATTCCCATCACCCGCTCCAAAGTTTCAAATATCTGCCTGTAGCTCAGCTGGATAGAGCAACGGACTTCTAATCCGTCGGTCGGACGTTCGAATCGTCTCAGGCAGGCCAAAAACCTTGAAGTTACTAGATTTCAAGGTTTTTTATTTTTGCCGGGAGTGTACTTCACACCAACGGATTATCTATAGAAATTTTATGGATACGGTGGTGCATTTTATGAAAAGAATTTCAATGAAAAATTCGGCAGAATCAAAAACAATACAGCAAGCATTTGATGGTTTCATAAAGAAATGCCAGTTAAGAAACTTGTCAAAAGACACAATAAGTTATTATCAAGAATCATTTCGTTATTTGACCAAAACAATTATGCCCGACAACATAGTTAGTTCATTATCTGAAAGTGTAGTTGAAGACCTGATTTTTGAACTAAAGAAAACAATGAAGGAAACATCTATTAACACAAGGCTTAGGGGAATAAGGGTATTCGTTAATTACTGTAGTGAATTAGGTTACATTACTCCATTTAAGGTAAAGTTACTAAAAACGGATGAGGAAATTAAAGCTACATATACTACGGAAGAGTTAAAGATATTACTTGAGAGACCTAATATCAAGAAGTGCAGCTTTACAGAGTTCAGAACATGGACTGCTATTAGTGTATTAATTGGTACAGGATGTAGAATTGGTAGCTTATTAAACCTTAAAATAAAAGACTTATTATTTGATGAATCTATGATAAGATTTACAAAAACAAAAGGACGAAAACAGCTACTTGTACCCATGACTAAAGCATTACATGATACATTGAAACTTTATCTTGAATATAGAGGCGGAGAACCTGATGATTACCTTATTTGTGACCAGTGGGGAAAGCAGATACAACGTAATGGATTAATCCATGCAATAGCAAAATATAACCAAAGAAAAGGTATTACAAAGACAAGTTGTCACTTATTTAGACACACTTTTGCTAAGCACTGGATACAGAGTAACGGAGATATTTTTAGATTACAGAAAATACTTGGGCACGAAGATATAATGATAACTCAGCAATATTTAAGGGATTTTGGACAAGGGGATTTAAAAGAGAGTTTCGAAAAATTTAATCCATTAGAATGTATAGCAAGAGGCAAAAGTAAGGATTACATTAAGTTATAAGTGTCTGGCAATATAACAGGTAAAGGGATGCCCTCAGCAAACGAGGGCATCTATATATCCTTTCTTACTAAATTCTTGCATGGACTTATATTTTGGGTTGCAGAAGGTTTCTACACCGTCATATTTCGTAAATTCAGATACAATAAAAGGTTTTACTTCACTGATTGGTATTAGAAGTGCCATTTCATTCCCTTTGTATACTATATTGGCACAAATATCAATTTCGTTTGTGAAATTTCCACTGTAGTATTTTTCTTTAACAAAGTTATATAACCCATGAAAGTCAATGAAGAAAACCTTTTCTAGCTCATAGGGACTCCTGTTTTTAACAGCACAATATGCAAGAATATTACAATCTGTATAAAAGAACCATCCAAGCTTTTGTTTGGTAAAATTCCCGAACAATTCAAGCCAGAAATTGCTAGTTGCTTTAATGTTGCTATCACACTTTACCTCAACAAGACAGCCGGAGTTTAATTTGAGGTCATGCACGTTTTCAGTGTTATCTTGTATACTAGAAATCCCATAGGCTATATTTAGTATATTTATAATAACTGTTTCTTTGTGCTGTCCATATTTTAAGTTAGTTATATAATCATTATCCAATCAGGTTTCCTCCTTCCGAATTAAAAATAAAATCATTTAGGTCATTACATTTGTCAAAACAATATTCATCCTGATTCAGACTCATCAAAGGAATAATCGTCGGATTCACTTTGGGCTAATACAAGTTCGAAATATGAATCATTGGAATGCTTCCTTACAACATATTGCTTACAGAAAGGTAATTCTGAATCTTTAGCATTTTTCTTAACATTCTTTCTTGATTCTTCTTCTTTAAATTTAAACATTAACTTTTACCTCCGATTAAATCTTAAAAGTTTGAAATATAGTTGTTTCTCACAAAATTTTCCTATGCTGTTTTAATAAATACTTATCATATGCTAAGCGTGCTTCCTGAGATTCCTCATATTCCTCAAATGTGCAGCCATATAGTGCTTCAAATTGTTCTCTCTCAATTTCTTCATCTATATGCATTTTCAAATATTCATCATATGCTAAGTGTGCTTCCTCAACTTCCTCAAAGGTGTACTCTGACTGGAAGTTATTTGAATCACACCAAACTTCGTCACATTTCTCTGCACTATACTGCTTAAGAAATGGTAATATTGACTCTTCAATACTTTTCTCTTCCATTTCAATAAATTCTAGAGTTAACCTAATTAAGGACTCTACTGATTTCCTGCCATTGAAGTATGGTGCTATCAAAGTAAATCCTTTAAATGTTAAAAGGTATACTTTGTCGGTTCTAGGCATATCATCAGTGTATTCATATTCAATAAAAAAGTTTGATACATTAGTAGAAATGCCTTCTAACAATTGTATTGCTCCTTTGTGTACAATACTTCCTTCAATATATTTGAGTACTTCAGCATGGGCTTTATTAAAATATTTTGCTATTTCCCTTGATGAGATTACTGGAACACTTTTTTCTAAATTCTTAAAATAAAACATAATTGATTTCAACCTCTCTTTTTTATGGCGCTTCGCTATTTTGTGTGGGTAAATGATATGTAAAAATACAACTTTTATGGAAGTACAAAATGTTATATAATATATGCACATAATGAAATAGAAGGAATGGTGCATATATGTTTAACCAAGAAT
>JAAYPF010000247.1 GCA_012519925.1 Clostridiaceae bacterium | reverse complement strand
GATTATATATTTTGACAATTTGCTTCTTGAAATTTTCCTCATAATATTTTTTTGACATGTCTTTCTCCTCCAATAATTTTATTATATCATGTTCGGAGAAAAACTGTCCTATTTAGTATAGCCTATTCATACCATAAAAATCCTCTATTTCGTAAAAGCTACCATCACTTTTACAAAACACAAATGACTTAGACATAACTGTGTCAAAGTCAGCGGTCTTTAATGTTCCTCTATTAGAGGTTTTAGGATAAATTACTTCTTGTCCATTAATTATTTCTGAACGATAGGTAACTTCGCCAATATTTTCCCACGCAAAAACCACCGTTTAATCACCATATTCCTTTCATGTTCCTAAGAAGTTCTTCTATAGAATTTGCTAATTTAATAGAAACCTTATCCATAACTTCTACAGCCGTAACTTCACCAGTATCGTTATTTACTTGAACGAGAAAACTATCATCGCCGCCTATCGAGCAAAATGTCCCGATAAGAAAATACTTGTGATCGGTTAAATAGTGTGTTCCTTCACTGTTAAATGAAGATTTTATACGTTCTTCAATATTGGTATACATTGTGAGACCACTTAACCTTAATTCAACTTCTCCACTTGTAGTATGAATGATTCCATCTAAAGGAAGAAACCAATATGTTGATAAAAATTCTTTAATTTGCGGGTGGATGGAAAAACCAAGTTTATTTTCAATCTCTTTAAAATCCACTTTACTTTCCTGTTCTTTAGGGCTCCATTGTGCATATCCTTTATCGTTTAGGGTTTCTAATAAAAACAATCCTGTAGGACGACGCTTTTCATTACACGGTGCCTGCGGAGGGATTCCCCGTTTTTGCAACCAATTCTGAGTCATTTCTTCAAAAAACGCATCAAAAGCCTCTTTCATACTCATTACAGATTACCTCCTAATTAATTTGCGCTTACAGCTATGCTATACACTTTACTGAAAAGATTGTATTTCTTTTGTTTTATATAAAATCAACGGAACTCGCACTTCATAATCATAGCACTACTAAACACGCTTTAATAATTATTTCATTTTTATAACACGAAGTCAAGTGATTTTTTAATTATTTAGCTTTAGATTTTAAATTCAGCTTGCTGTACTGTCTTACAATGTTTGTCTGAAAACTTCTTTATGCCTACTGTCCTAAGTCACAGGGTATGAAGCAGCTTATGGCTGGTGGTGGTGTAGCGTTAATCGGCACAACCTTAGTACCTTTGCTTGCCGGACTTTTCTAGTCAGAGGCAACCGTAACTAGGATGCACCCTTGCACTAAGCAGGGGCATCCACAATAAAAATCATAAAAAGAATATGGAGGATAAAGAATTATGGCATTTTTTCAGAGCGCAGTAGGCGTATTACAGACATTAGTTATCGCACTTGGAGCAGGTCTTGGTGTGTGGGGTGTTATCAACCTCATGGAAGGATACGGTAATGATAATCCGGGTGCAAAGTCACAGGGTATGAAGCAGCTCATGGCTGGCGGTGGTGTAGCGTTAAT
>JAAYPF010000033.1 GCA_012519925.1 Clostridiaceae bacterium | reverse complement strand
TTTATTGATTATGCAAAAACAGGTGAATCTGTAAAAAGTGCATGGATGCTAGCAAACAATTACTTCACAGATAATGGAGGATTTAGCACTGGCTATAACTGGTGTGTTTTGACGCATTCTGGAAATGGGGTATGGCAATGATTCGTGAGTTTTACAGCCATAAACCATAATATGCCATTTATTAATCTGCGATTTCGGACATATTCGAACACCAATTCCGTAATGTCCGGACAGCATTTCGGAATCACCGGTATTACACTATTGGGATGGATTTGCGACGTTCTGTACTAGGTTAAAAACACTTCTTATTATATAGCTTCAGGAATAATGTTAATGTCAACATTTTCAGTTTAGAACTGTGCTGTGTTTAACTTTCGCTAGCTGGAGTAAATGCAAAAGAACTGCTACACTTTAGTGTAACAGCTCTTTTTTTTTAGAAATATTAATTGTCTACATCTGACCTATCTCTTAATTCTTTTAAGAGTTGACCAGGTGCTTTATTCCCTTCTTCAAAATCCTTTTCTATTCTTGCTATCTTCTTTTCCATTTTTTGAATAAATCTTTTTGTGTCAGCATTAATTTTAGCATCATCAGATAGTTTAGTATCTTCTAAGCCCATTTTAGCACTTGACAAAGCAACTTTTAATTCTTCTGCGAATTCTTCTTTCGTTTTTACCTCATCCTCAAGAGCACTAATTTTAACTGCTTCTTCCTTTGCTTCTTTAGCTAGTTTTGTTTTTTCTTTTGCATCTTTAGAGTTATCATTAAGAGCATTTATTTTGTTATCAAAATCATTTTTTAATGTTTCATATTCTGTTCTTTTTTCTGATTTAGACATGTTGTATGCTCCTACAATTCCAATGCTACCAGTTAAAACAACAAATACTATTGAAGATATTATTACTTTTCTTGTAATAAAATTTTTCAACATATAAAAAACCTCCTGAACTTATCGCCCTATCGGGCGGACTTTCAAAATGCAAATTCCTATACTATAAATTTATTGGTGAACCAAAACTTTATCTTGAAGATTGTGAAACCGGACATCATCTCCGTAAGATCACAAGGGAATATATAGAATACTATAACAAACATAGACCACACCAATCGTTGGATTACAAAACTCCCTCAGAGTATTATTTCATGAGGAGTAAGCAGCTTCCGGCAGTTGTATAAAAACTTATGGATTTACTTCAAACTTTGTCCTCTCCTGGATATAGCTACTCGATTATAATATACAGGTAACATAAGGAAGTATATCCAGAGATTTAAAGATAAGTACGCTTACGCTTCACATCTATAACAGAACTCATAAATGTTAATATTATACAAAAATAAAAAAAAGGAGCTCTAACTTAGAAAAACCAAATAACTGTCTTGACAATGGGGAGCATCATATACACGACAGCGGTCAACATGCTAGACTACCAAACCTCAAATTCCCTCTCTGACAAAAACACCAAATCTCTTATTATAAAAACAGAGCACTGTCCCTTTTATATTTAAATGTTCCACATGTGGTTAAGGGGCCCGCTTCCTTTTCCAATATCAAGCATTGCCTTTAAGGCACCTGATATATAATCCTTCGCCAATTGAATTGATGTCTCCAAATCCATGCCTTTAGCAAGGCCGCAAGCAATAGCACTAGATAAAGTACATCCGGTTCCATGTGTATTTTTATTATTAATTCTCTCTCCCATGAACCATTTATACTTATTATTGTAGTACAATAAATCATTGGCATCGTTTACTTTATGACCACCCTTGCAAAGAACGGCACACTCGAATTGGTCGCTGATAACTTCGGCCGCTTTAATCATATCATTTTGATTTTCAATGGATATCCCTGATAAGACAGATGCTTCCGGAATATTCGGTGTCAGCAAGACTGCCTGAGGGAACAAACTGTTTTTCAATGTTTCTATTGCATCTTCCTGAAGGAGCTTTGAACCGCTTGTTGAAATCATTACAGGATCTACCACAATGCTTCTTGCATCATAGTATTTCAGCTTTTCAGATATGATTTCGATCAATTTAACCGATGAAACCATGCCAATTTTAACTGCATCTGGATAGATATCGGTAAAAACACTGTCCAACTGCTTGCTTAAAAATTCCGTAGAAACTTCCATAATACCTGTTACACCGGTTGTATTCTGTGCAGTAAGTGCGGTCACTGCACTCATGGCATATACACCGTTTGCTGTCATTGTCTTAATATCTGCCTGGATTCCGGCACCTCCGCTAGAATCACTTCCTGCAATAGTTAATACTATTTTCATTTTCTTCTCCTCCCTATTTATGTAATTCTCAACAACATTAATCCCTATGTAACAATAAAAGGCGGTGTCCACTGTTTGTCTTATTTAGATAAATTAGAAAAACACCTTTAATCATATCCTCACCCGTTTTTCGGTTAATCTTTATTTCCAACTGCAGCACAATTTTTCCACTCTGTTACCAGTTCAGCAGCTGCCTGTTTTGGATTATTAGCCTCAGACACAGCGGACACAACAAAGAAACCGGCGGCTCCAGTTTGTGCAAGGGATGGTATATCAACAAGCTTAACACCGCCACCTACTACAATAGGAATTTTGCTAAGCCCCACAAGTTTTGAAATTTCGACAAAACTTCTGGTCACTAATTTTCCATCCGAATCAAGGCCGCAGTCTGGCTTTGTCATTGTTTCATGTAATGGTCCGACACCCAAATAATCAATCTGCGAAATATCTGCTGTTTTAATATACTCAATCATTTCATGTGTTCTTGCCGATAAACCGATAATTGATTCTTTACCTAAGTATTCCCTGCAGACTTCTACTGGAATATCCGATTGTCCGACGTGGATTCCATCGACCTTTATTCCTTGCTTTCTAGCAGCTAAAACAACATCAAGACGGTCGTTAACCAGCAGTGTCACTTCTTCGGATTTATCAACTTGAGCTATTGCCTCCGAGGCATGGCGGGTTAATTGAATAAGTTCCTGTGCAGATGCAATTTTCGAGCGAATTTGTACACATGTGAATCCGGCTTCAACCGCATCTTTAATAATTGACCCTACAGGTCGACCTTTCGTATTTTCAGGTCCCACAACCAGGTACACCGATATATCTAATTTACTTCTTATGCTCATTATTTTCCCTCCCATAATATCGTTGTTTTTTTGACTTATTAATTAATCTATAGCATACATCAGTTTCAGCAAGGATACATTGTATGTATGACCATTACGACTATTTAACCTTGATTATTTTCATCCCAAACATTTCTTGTTACATGATAAGGTAGGTCCGAATCACCAATTCAGGTTTATTGCTTTCGTTATAACGGATGGAAATAAATCTTATATGTAAAATTGCACCAAACAAACCTCAATTAGGACACTTCCTTAATCTCAAACGGGTTGTCAGCAATATCCTCTGCACTTGCTTTATATAATTCGTCAAGAAACTGAACCTGAAAGCTTCCGGGACCATCAACCTTCTTTTCTGCACGGGTTCCCGCCGAATTGTACGCCGCAGTACTGGTAAGTGCCGCAATAAACGGCGATGCAACCGTTGCATATACTGCGATAACACCGCCTAATGAACAGCCTGCCCCGGTAATCTTCTCCATAAAGTGCGATCCTCCATAAGATACAGCTATTACGAAACCATCTGTTATCAAATCCGTTTCACCCGATACAGCAACTGCCCCACCTGTATACCTTGCCAATGCAATAGCCGCAGCCTTTGCAGAATTTACACAATCCGTCGAATCAACACCGCGAACATTGGACCTCTCAGTGCCACCATCTAATCCCCACAAACCAGCTAATGCCAAAATTTCCGAAGCGTTTCCTCTAATTATTGTGGGTTTATACTCTTTAAACTGCTGTAAAAGCTTGGTTCTAAGGGAACCAATGCCTACCGCTACTGGATCGAGCACCCACGGCTTATGTGCTTCGTACAAAACTTTTGCAGTGTGAGGTAAAGTCTGCTCGTAAATCGGCAGAAGAGTTCCGACGTTTATATAGGTGGCACCACCAGCTTTCGCCACAAATTCGCCCTCATCGGGAAAA
The DNA here is from genome assembly GCA_012519925.1 of Clostridiaceae bacterium. Taxonomy (GTDB): domain Bacteria; phylum Bacillota; class Clostridia; order Acetivibrionales; family Acetivibrionaceae; genus Acetivibrio. The sequence goes on along the minus strand of JAAYPF010000033.1, from coordinate 412 downwards.
TAAACCATAGCAGCTGAGCCTCCGACAGCTAGCTGTGCATTTGCTACAAAATTAATTGTTACTGTATTGGTGATAGAACCTGCCATTGGATTTGTCCGCTTTACAGTTTCAACTGCCTGAATTATTTGCTTTTTAATTTCCTTGCTACTAAACATTTAATATTTTCCTTTCCATAATAAATTACCTGTATCTGTTATAACACAATCCACCCGTTCACCAAGAAAATTCGCTTCGCTAATGAATTTTCTTGTTCGCTAGGAAATCCTAATGCACTTTCTTAGAAAAAGGAACAAAAACGCCCTTCGGGCGACTACTTGGTTCTGTGCCTTTTTGAACTGTCAAAGTAATCTTTATCAATCATAACACCATCACACTTTATACACATAATTATTGGGCATCCAGTTTCTTTATC
>JAAYPF010000246.1 GCA_012519925.1 Clostridiaceae bacterium | reverse complement strand
TTGTGCAGGTGTTTTGGCCTATCGTGCAATATCAGGTGGAATAGGGTGCAATAATCAGTCCGCAATGAGGGCTTTGTTTTTTGCATTCTTTTTTAGTTTTTTGCTAGTTTTGCATTGTTTCAACCTTATAGTTTTGAAATATAATACTATTTTTCTAAAGCCAACTTTATTTTCAGGCAATAAATGTTTATAATTTGTTTAGATATACTTTAGCTATAATCAATATATATATTTTAGAATTAAACTATGGGAAGTGCTTCCTAAAATTTTTATAGGAGAGATATATTATGATAAAAAACAAAAAGCTAATGATGGCTTTAAGCTTTACATTAGGAACAGCGTTGCTTGTTTCAACTGCCTTTGCGGATATAATGTCTACATCAGGCTATGAACATCTAAAACAAGCAATAAAGTACACATCAAAGTCCTGTAGTCAAGATCTTGAAAACTTTACTGTTCAAACTTCCATCACACTAAAGAATAATAATAATGTGCTTTTTACTTCCATTCAAACTGACAAGTATGACAATGTATCGGGTGCCACAGAACACAAATCATCTTCAAATTATTGTAATGGTATCACCAGTATTAACAATAGCTACTCCGACAAAAAATGTAACATATGGTACAATTCATGGAATGATACCTATCAAGTCTATGAATACGAAAACGAAAGAGAACGCACTCAGTTCGAGGATATTTTTGAAGATGATGAAATGAAAGATGTAGAAAAAATCATTGATGCTGCTGTAGGTAATCTTAAAGATTACGTAATCGTTGAGAATAATGCTGATGGTAGCAAAGAGTTCTCAGGTTCATTGGCTGATGCTCAAATTCCTGCTCTAGTCAATGCTATATCATCCTTCGCATTTAAACGTGCTATACCCGACTTAGGAGTGGAAATGGGCAAGCTTTTCCCCAAAATTCAAAATGATGTTTATATAAAAATGGTTACTGGAAAAGCTACCGTAAATAAGGATGGAATCCTCGAAAGAATCTATGGTTCAGGTATTATGTCTGGAAAAGACGATACGGGAACATCTCATGATCTTACTCTTGAGGTGTTAATAAGAATCTATGATATAAACTCCACTGTTGTTACTAAACCAGATCTTAATGGCAAAAATATTGAAAGACGATACGAAAATAGCGAGTTGGATATGCTTATAGATCAAAAATATATCGGTAAATACAAACAGGACATAGTTATTGTTAAAGATAACGCTTTTACAAAGATTGGTGAAAGAATTATTGTAATTGATAATATTGATGACAAGTATGTTTCAGGCAAGTACTCTGAGACCTATAAAGAGGAATATGCAGAATATGCTAAGGACAAATGGGAATTTGATTTTAATGTCGTAATAAACGAAAATGGTATGACTCAATTTGAACATATAATTGATGATAACAATACAATAATTGTAAATATCGTTTTTATCAGCGATACCGGAGGAATTTATTTTCATATCAACCCAAAAACTATGCATTCTTTAAGGAAAATAAATTTCAATTCGGATTTTATAAGAGTATTTGAAGACTGAGTACTTTAATTCCAGGTCGTTAAGCCTCTAAGCTTATTCCTCTTTCCTTCCAATTCTAAAAGTTTAACTAAGTTATAGAGGTGTTAAAATGCCTCAGAGAAAAGAGGAAAAGATACGTTGCTGACAGCACATAATTGAATCAATTTCTATAGCTTATGGGGCTAAAAACAGATGAAATGCAAATTAGCCCCTAAGCTTTACTTCAATTCCTTATAAACGAGATTACAGATGGTTAGCACAGTAATTCCAAATAAATACGGGGGTATATTAATGGAAAAGGTTATTGAAATAAACGGACTTACCAAAATGTATAAAAACGGGCGAGGAATCAAAACCCTCAACCTTGAGATAAATAAAGGAGATGTTTTCGGATTTTTAGGTCCAAATGGTTCAGGTAAGACAACTGCAATGAAAATTATGACAGGTCTTATGAAAGCTGATAGCGGAGAGGTCAAACTTTTTGGTCGCAACGTTGTTGATGAATATGAAAAGGCTATGCAGCATGTAGGCTGCCTTATTGAGACAGCAGAATCCTACCCCTACCTTACTGCATATGAAAACCTCAAGCTTTTCTCTAGATATTATAAAAATATTGATGATAACAGAATAGATGAAGTTTTATCCCTTACAGGAATACTAAAATATCGAAATGAAAAATCTAAAAATTTCTCTCTAGGTATGAAACAACGCCTTGGGCTATCTGCTGCCATTCTCTCAAAACCTGAGCTGGTTATTTTAGATGAGCCGCTAAACGGGCTTGATGTAGAAGGTATGATCGAAATAAGAAAACTAATTAAGAAGTTAGTAGAAACTGAGCAAACTACTTTCTTTATATCAAGCCACCTTATTCATGATGTAGAGCTTACCTGTACGAAAATAGGAATAATCTACGAAGGAAAGCTTCTAAGTGTAGACCATATGGAAAACATTCTAGCGAATTACGCTACACTTGAAAATTACTTTATTAGTGAGGTTGACAAAAATGGAAGGATTTAAAGCAACAGTTATAAACGAAATAGAAAAAATGTATAAAAAGAAAAAGATGATAGTTATATTAATTATTTCTGTAGCTGTAATTGCAATTGGGATACTTATATCAATTGGCTTGAGTTCTGTCGGTGTAGGGGTTTTTAAAAAAAGTTCAGTCTTTCCTATATCGGTTTTATCCGTACTAGCAAATACTTTACTTCCTTTATTCACAACACTTGTAGCCATAGATTTATTTTCAGGTGAATTTTCACATAACACTATGAAAATCGCCTTGACTAGACCCGTGTCAAGATTTAAATTATTTTCGGCAAAAATAACAGCTATTGCCTTCTTTGTTATGGTTAATCTTGTAGTTGTAATGCTTTTATCAACGAGTGTAGGACTTATATGCAATTTTAACTCAATTACTTTTATAGGAATAATAAGAATTATTATTTCATACATTGTCACCCTATTACCTATTATGGTTTTGGCTTTGATAGTCGTGTTTTTCTCAAACATATTAAAAAGTAGTTCCGCAGTATTTTTTCTTTGTATAATGCTATATATGATAAGCTTTGTAATGGGTAAGATATTTTCGCCTTATTCTAGTTTATTTATAACCTCTATGCTTGACTGGCATATACACTGGGTGTCTGATACAATGCTTATAACTAAAATTACTAGAGAATTTTTAATCATGTTAGGGTATGGTATAATGTTCTTTACAGGAGGTTACTACCTCTTTGACAAAAGAGATCTATGATTAATAAACAGGTGAATTTATGAGTTTAAAAAAGCGACTAATTATACAAAATGCTGCAATAGTTGCAATACCGGCTTTGATGACCATTATAGCTTCTTTTGTGTTTATCTTTATAAGCTCTTATGTATTCAATGCAGACTTAAGCTATGACAGCATACAAAAACTCACAAATATTCAGTACGAGTTTTTTACCGCTAACGGTAATTTGTTAAAAGGCAATCCTGAAAAACTTTTGCAAAAGGATTTCCAACAATATCTTTCAGAAAAATTAAAAGAGATAGATGCTTGTATAGTAGTACTAAAAAAGTATGACATTGTATTCGCAACTAAAATAATAAACCCTATAGAAATAGAAAAATGCCTTGAAGCAAATAAGAAGAATCTACTAAGCAATTCCGTGGACTTAAATGATGGCTCATATATAGTCAAAGTTCTACCTATAAAATTTAGCGATGGAGTTGATGGTTGGACTATACTCCTTGCTCCTATAGGTAAAGAAGCTTCTGCTTCTGGAAAACTTTTGTACTTTTCTATGGGATTTTTTCTTGTGTCATTCTTAATAACAAATGTACTTGTTTCGATTAATTCTTCTAAAGGCATACTTGCACCTCTAAAAAAACTCCAAATTGCTGCTGGTGAGATTAGCCGGGGTAACCTTGACTATGAAGTTATCGAGGATGGCGATCAAGAAATCAGGGAGTTATGTAAATCCTTTGAACAAATGAGACTTAAACTTAAAGAATCCGTATATACACAAATGAAATATGACGATAACAGAAAAATGCTTGTTTCAAGCATTTCTCACGACCTAAAGACGCCGATAACTTCTATCAAAGGATATGTTGAAGGTATTTTCGATGGTGTTGCCAATAGTCCTGAAAAGGTTGATAAATACTTACATACTATACACTCAAAAGCTGTTCAGGTAGACTCAATGATAGATGATTTACTGCTGTATTCCAAACTTGATTTAAAGCAAATACCCTTTAATTTTGAAAAAACTGACGTAGTAAAGTATTTTGATTACTGTGTAATGGAAAACGAACCTGAATTAGAGAAATACAATATAAAGCTTAAACTTCAAAACAACCTTACTAATGAAGTCTATGCTATGATTGACAGAGAGAGGCTAAGAAGAGTTATCACCAATATTATCGATAATTCCAAAAAATACATGAACAAAGGCGAAGGAGAAATCCAGATAATACTTAGGGAGACCAACAAAACAGTTATAATTGAAACTTTGGACAACGGTACAGGAATTCCTAAAGAGGACCTCCCTCATATATTTGACCGTTTCTATCGTGCAGATGCTGCAAGGAGTAAAATGAAAGGAAGCGGATTAGGTCTTGCTATCGCAAAACAGATAATTGAAGGGCATGGCGGATTAATATGGGTTAGGAGTATTGAAAATGATGGTACAAGCATAATGATGTCCCTAAAAAAAATATCGGAAGGTGAAAATTAATATGAAAAAAATACTTATTGTTGAAGATGACCAAAGTATAGGAGAACTTGAAAAAGACTATCTTGAGATAAATGGTTTTTCAGTTAAGATTTGCGAAGAAGGAGTAAGCGGCTTAAATTGCATTAAGGAAGAAGAATTTGATCTTTTAATTTTGGATATCATGCTACCTGGTATAGACGGGTTTGAAATACTAAAACGTATCCGTGATACAAAAGATATACCTATTTTACTTGTATCCGCAAAAAAAGAAGAAATCGACAAAATTAGAGGTCTAGGCCTTGGAGCAGATGATTATATCACAAAGCCCTTCAGCCCTGGAGAACTTGTCGCTAGAGTAAATGCCCATATATCGAAATATGAGAGACTCAAAAATAAGTATTCAAACGAAAATCTAACAGAAACCTTTATCGTTAGAGGGCTTGAAATCCAAAAAGACGCAAGAAGAGTATTTGTAAACGGTAAAGAAATCAATATGGCACAAAAGGAGTATGAACTTCTTTTATTTATGATCCAAAACCCCAACAGAGTTTTTGGGCGGGAGGAATTATTCGAACGCATATGGGGGTTGGATTCTTTAGGCGATGCTGCAACGGTTACGGTACATATAGCAAGGATTAGGGAAAAAATCGAATCGGATCCCTCTAATCCTCAATATATTGAAACCGTTTGGGGTGCCGGTTATAGATTCAGGGTTTAGGCTCCAAATTGTACTTCGCAGAGCTGACTGTATAAACCATCTTGGTTAACAAGCTCTTCATGGGTACCCGATTCAACAATTTCTCCTTCCTCCAATACTAGGATTTGATCTGCCTGTTTTACAGTGGAAAGCCTGTGTGCAATTACGATAATGGTTCGGCTTCCAGCTAACTCCTGAATGGCTTGCTGGATCTGTATTTCTGTCTGAGCATCTACGGAGGCAGTTGCTTCATCCAGTATCAAAATGGGGGTGTTTCGAAGAACAGCTCGTGCAATTGAAAGGCGCTGTTTTTGTCCTCCTGAAAGTTTTACTCCCCTCTCACCTATTACCGTATCATACCCTTCCGGTAAATCCATAATAAAATCATGAGCCCTTGCAATTTTAGCCGCTTTAACTATATCATCATTTGATGCCTCTTTACTCCCATAAGCTATATTCTCCGCTACACTTCCATTAAAAAGAAATATATCCTGTAGCACAATGCTTATCTGATTTCTAAGTGTGGCTACAGTTATGTCTTTAAGATTTATACCATCTATCAGTATCTCTCCTTCTAGAGGATCATAAAATCTTGCAACAAGGCTTATTATTGTTGTTTTACCAACTCCGGTAGGTCCTACTAGTGCTAACATTTTCCCTGGTTTTGCTGTAAAGCTGATTTTCTTTAGAACAGGACTTTCAGAGATATAATGAAAGCTGACATTTTTAAAGGCTATTTCACCTTTTGACCTTTCAAGTTCCTTTGCACCTTTATTGTCAACTATATCCGGCTGGGTATCTAAAAGTTCAAAAATCCTTTCTGCTCCTGCAAAAGCCTGTTGCAAATCTTCAATTACCCTAGCAAGCGTAGTTATAGGTTGATAAAACAGTCCTAAAAACATTATAAATCCAACGATATCAGCGATTGAAACATAATTCTTTAGAGCTAACCATCCTCCGCACGCAACAACAATAACTGTGCCTAAGGAACTCACCATTTCAACTACAGGGTGGAACATAGCACTTAGTTTTAATGCACTTAGAATGGATGAAGTATAATTTCTTGCTCTCTTTTTAACTCTTTTAGTTTCTCTGGTCTGCTGGTTAAAAACCTGAATCTCTTTAATTCCAGATATATTGTCTTGTACTACTGCATTTAAATCCCCTAAAGTTGCTTGAGCCTTTCTGAAATTCGGACGTATTTTTTTCACAAAAACAACTCCACCTAAAAGCAAAAAAGGTATAGGTATAAGCGTAAGTGCCGCTAAAATCGGATTAATTACAAATAATAAAGTCCCAGTTCCTATAAGAATAAGTATATTGGTAACAAGATCAGGAACAGCATGGGCTATAAGCACCTCCAACGCTGCTGTATCGTTGATTGTTCTTGACATAAGCTGTCCTGTCTGTTTGTCTTGATAAAAGCTCAAGGACAATTTTTGCAGGTGTTCGTATACCAATACTCTCATATCTGCAACCAGTTTCCATGCCGCTACATGACTTAGGTAGCGATATAAATATGTAAATACTGCCCTCGCCATATAAGCTCCAGCTAGTATAAGTGAAATATTCCGTATGATTGTCATCTTACCACTAATTTGGTCATTAGACAGAATATCTATCAATTCTCGTACCTTCCAAGGAGTAACAAGATTAAGTGCCGTGATTACAAGCAGGCTTATGCCTGTTATAATTAAATACTTCCAATATGGTTTTGCCTGTTTTAATATTCTGATAAAATTTTTCAAGTCAGTTTCCTCCCAAACAAATTTCAATTGCATACTAGCAAAAATCCTGTGTCTATATATTTTGTAATAAATATTTTACATTAGTTTTGGATTTTACAAAATATATATTTATTTCTATTATACGAAATTTTACTTTTAGTCTGCATATACAGATGCTTTAACTTCGATTGCTTATGCAAAAGCTTTTCTCAATATATACTTAAAAACTACTCAATAGGTATTTAAAAGCTTTTTCAAATTTTTCGTCGTTATCTTTTGTTCTTTTTGCAGGTCCCGATACTCTACTTCCAGACCTTCTCACCTTCTGTGAAAGATGCCTTTCAAATAAAAGTTTGTCCATATTTTCATTGGAGTAAATCAAGCCATTTTGATTTATTGCTTTTGCTCCTTTAGCAAGAGCCATAGCTGCTACACCGTAATCCTGTGTCACTACTATATCACCTTTGTCTACTTTGTTTACTAGGGCAAAATCAACAGAATCCCTCGCTTTATCAACAATTATTACTTCCGAATACCCGTCATCAATATCATGACTTGTGTCTATAAGCATCACTACATGTATGTTTTTTTCCTTAGCTATATTTACTATGATTTTTTTAACTGGACAGGCATCAGCATCAACAAGTATTTTCAATTTATCAAATCCTTTTTCCTATCATATTAATATTATTATAATCATTATGAGTTACTTTTGTCTAATTAATATCGAAGATGTTGGGGGCATAGAACAAAAGTCGGGAGCATTTGAAAACTTTATGGGTTCTTCAATTAATCAATTTGATATTTTTGAAAAAATCAATGTACTTTTATAAAATGTATTTTCTTAAAAAGTATTTTCTTTAGTAACATAAAAAATACGTGATAGACTTTTTGCAGTCCATCACGTATTTAAAACTCTAGTCCTAGATTTTTCCTCTCTGAGCTACTTCAAGGTAATTTTGCATTCCATCCTTATCAACACAGAATTCAAGAGCATCTTCTTTTGTTATCCGGTTTTGTATAAAGAGATCTCCTATGCATTTGTCCAACATTTGCATTCCAATGTTTCCGCCAGTCTGAATACAAGTGTTGATGCTTTGTGACTTTCCTTCTCTTATAAGATTGCTTATTGCTCGCGTAACAATCATGATTTCATGAGCTGCTACTCTTCCTTTGCCACTAGCTTCGGGGATTAACCTTTGTGATATTACAGCCTTTAATGCTGTTGATACCTGTACCCTTATCTGCTGCTGTTGATGTGGTGGAAATACATCTATTAATCTATCTAATGTTTTTGCGGCACCGAGAGTATGAAGGGTCGAAAGAACAAGGTGTCCCGTTTCGGCAGCTGTAACAGCTATACTTATGGACTCCACATCACGCATCTCACCAATATATATTACATCCGGATCTTCTCTTAATGCAGCTCTTAAAGCACTTTCATAGGTTTTGCTGTCATTTCCAATTTCCCTCTGGTTAACAATGCATTTATCGTGCTTAAAAATATACTCTATAGGATCTTCAAGTGTTAAAATATGTCCGTAACGAGTTGCGTTAATCTCGTTTATAATTGAAGCCATCGTAGTGGATTTTCCACTTCCTGTGGGTCCTGTTACAAGAATGAGTCCCTCTTTAATTTCGCAAATTTGCTTTATAACCTTCGGAAGATTTAGTGAATCAATGGTAGGAATCTTTGAGGCCAAAGTTCTAAATACCATAGACACAGAAGTCCTCTGCAAAAAGGCATTAACTCTGAATCTTGAAACCTCTGGTACAGTCATTGAAAAGTCAACCTCTCCGAAAGTCATTAAATGTTCGAATTTCTCATCGTCCATACAAGCTTTTGCATATTGAACTGTATCTTCTCTTGTTAATTTTGGAGCATCAATTTCTCGTAGATTGCCGTTAACCCTAAATGAAGGAGCTCTTCCAACAGTGAGATGTAAATCAGAAGCTTTTAATTCTACAGCCATTTTAAACAACGAAGTTAATTCAATCGCCATATAGTCCTCCTATATTTTTAATAATGTTGGAATATGTCCAGACGTGAATGTGACTTTAAAACTGACTAGAATTTTTTAGATATAATTATATATCGTAAGAAACCCTCAAAAATTTTATACATATTTTCATAATAGGTATTCCTAAACTAATAAATTGTTTTATTGATATAACTTTTTGTACATAAAACATGATTTATTATTTGGTAGATTTTTGTGCTTTCGGCATGGTTTTTTAGCCATAAATATCGTATAAACTATTTCTAGAAATTACCCATACAAAAATATACATTCAAAAAAATAGCATACCAATACAGTTTGAAGCCATAGTGAGATAGAAGCTTTTATCTTGATACAGATTGATAATTCCGCTAATTTTGGACAAATTCAATGAAATTTCGCTATATTCCGGTTTATACATTTAAAAAAAAGTATGTTAAAATGTTAACTATGTGTATTTTATGTACTGATAAAAAGACAAAACTTTTATATCTATGTGATAAATACTAATTTAAAGAGCGGAGGTAAATTATGGTAAAGAGTAGGTCAAAGGTTGCTATAATAGGTGCAGGGTTTGTTGGTGCTTCAACAGCTTTCGCTATGTCCCTACAGCAAATGGCAACTGAAGTAGTATTAATTGATGTGAACAAAGAAAAAGCTTATGGGGAAGCCTTGGATATAAACCACGGTATCTCATTCTTGGGTCAAATGGCAGTTTATTCAGGAGATTACTCCGACGTTAAAGACTGTGACGTAATTATTGTCACAGCAGGTGCAAATAGAAAACCAGGCGAAACACGTCTTGACCTTGCAAAAAAGAACGTAGCAATAGCAAAAGAAATAACAAAAAATGTTATGAAGCATTATAATCACGGAGTAATCCTTGTAGTTTCTAACCCTGTTGATATTCTTACTTATATGATTACAAAATGGTCTGGTCTTCCAAAAGGTAGAGTTGTTGGTTCTGGTACAGTTCTTGACAGTTCAAGATTCAGATATCTCCTAAGTAAAAAACTCAATGTCGATGTTAGAAATGTACATGGTTACATCATTGGAGAACATGGTGATTCACAGCTTCCTGCATGGAGTGCAACACATATCGCAGGACAAAACATTAGTGAATATTCCCATGCTCCTAACGGTATACTTACCAATGAGGACAAAATAACAATTGCTGAAGAAGTAAAAAAAGCAGGTGCTGAAATAATCAAGAATAAAGGAGCTACCTACTATGCAATAGCAATCACAATCAATGCAATAGTAGAAACTCTTCTTAAAGATCAAAACACTATCAGAACAGTAGGCAGTGTAATGAACGGTGAATACGGAATTAAAGACGTAGCACTAAGTCTTCCTTCAATAGTTAATTGCGAAGGTATACAAAATATTATACCACTAGTTCTTTCCCCTGAAGAAGAAGAAGCATTAAGAGCTTCAGCTGAAAGTGTAAAAGCTGTTCTAAACGAAGTAAAAGATATATAAATAAAATTAAGATATAAATATAGGAGGTTTATAAGCATGGATTATAGAAAAGAATCCTTAAGACTTCATAGTGAATGGAAAGGTAAAATAGAAGTAATAAGTTCAGTTCCAGTTGAAACAAAAGATGACTTATCTCTAGCATACACTCCTGGTGTTGCTGAGCCTTGTCTTGCTATACAAAAAGATGTGGACTTATCTTATACATTAACAAGAAGAGGAAACCTAGTTGCTGTTATTACTGACGGTACAGCTGTTCTAGGTCTTGGAGATATAGGTCCTGAAGCTGGTATGCCTGTTATGGAAGGTAAATGTGTTCTATTTAAAACTTTTGGAAATGTAGATGCTTTCCCACTTTGCGTAAGAACAAAAAGTGTTGATGAAATAGTTAATACTGTAAAACTTCTTGCAGGAAGTTTCGGTGGAATTAATCTTGAAGATATTTCAGCTCCAAGATGTTTTGAAATTGAAAGAAGACTTAAAGCTGAATGTGATATCCCTATTTTCCATGATGATCAGCATGGAACAGCTATTGTTACAGTTGCTGCAATGCTTAATGCACTAAAAATCGTTAAAAAAGATATAAACGATATATCTGTTGTTGTTAACGGTTCAGGTGCAGCAGGAATAGCAATAACAAAACTCTTGATGAGCATGGGACTTAAAAAGGTAATTCTTTGCGATACAAAAGGTGCTATATATGAAGGCAGAGAAAACCTTAACGCTGAAAAAGAAGAAATGGCTAGAATATCTAACCTTGACAAGGTTAAAGGTACATTAAAAGATGTTCTTGTCGGTGCCGACGTTTTCATAGGTGTTTCAGTTGAAAAAATGGTAACTAAGGAAATGGTTAGAAACATGGCAAAAGACCCAATAATTTTTGCTATGGCTAACCCAACTCCTGAAATAATGCCTGATGATGCTAAAGAAGCTGGTGCAAAAGTTATTGGAACAGGTCGTTCAGACTTTGCAAACCAAATTAACAACGTACTTGCTTTCCCGGGTCTTTTCAGAGGTACACTTGATGTAAGAGCAAGTGATATTAATGATGAAATGAAGATTGCAGCTGCGAAAGCTATAGCATCTCTAATTAGTGATGAAGAATTAAACCCAGATTACGTAATCCCTGCACCTTTTGATCCTAGAGTTGCTGCTACTGTTGCAGAAGCTGTTAGAGAAGCTGCTAGAAAATCCGGTGTTGCTAGAATATAATTGTTTATATAAAAAGCGAGTGGGATTAAGTTCCTACTCGCTTTTATTATGCTTCTTTCGAACGAAGTGAAAGTTGTTTTTTTAAATCACCCAATATTCTATCAATAAAAGCATAGGATTTAAAATGATTATGTACTTATTCTAAAAATATTGCTAAAATATAATTAGTACTTTTATCAATTCTACTTATTTTATATTTAGTAATCTATTTATTACTTAAATCAGTTAATCAACCGCTACACTTTCTTCGCATTATTTTTCATAAAAATTGATTATAAAAAATAAGAATAATTATTTTTATTGTGGGAGGTTTAAAAATGATCCGTAATAAGTCAAAAGTATTGATTTGTGTCCTTTCGCTTCTACTGACAATGGTTTTTCCTGTAGGCGAAAAGGTCAAAGCTGCAACTACAGATTACAAGTTTGATTTTGGTGGTAGTTCCGTACAATGGGGTTATATTGGTGTCAGTGCCTCAACAGCCTATAATAAGTCTCTAGGTTATGGCTTTAATACTCCGTCAAATATGAGAAATGTTAATGCCTCCGGGAGTGGTGTAGCAAGTGATGCAGTTCAATTTCTTACTTATGGAACAAAAAGCACTAATACCTTTAACGTTGATCTTCCTAATGGCCTATATGAAGTAAAAGTAACCTTAGGAAATACAACTAGGTCTAGTGTCGCAGCTGAGGGCGTTTTACAAATCATAAACATGACAGGCAACTGTGCTGTTGATAAATTTCAAATTCCAATAACCGATGGTCAGTTAAACATACTTGTTACTGAAGGAAAAGAAGGTGCAGCTTTTACGCTTAGTGCCCTTGAAATAAAGAAGCTGTCCGATAACCCTGTTACAAACAGAACTATTTGGATAGGCGGTGATTCAACAGCTTGTAATTACTACCCTTTAGACACAAGTGAACAATGTGGCTGGGGTCAGTTATTGCCAAAATATGTTGACCCTTCTTTATTCCAAGTACGAAACATGGCGGCTAGCGGGCAATGTGCAAGAGGTTTTCGTGATGATGGACAGTTTGAGGCAATAATGAAATATATTAAACCTGGAGATATATTCATACTTGAGTTTGGTATTAATGATACCAATTCAAAAAACAATACCACCGAAGCACAATTTAAAGAAATAATGACGGATATGGTTGTAAAAGTTAAAGCAACAGGTGCTACAATGGTGCTACTCGCTCCACAAGGCAGAGCAACAGATTTTAATGGCAATTTACATACTGCAGTAAACAGATGGTATAGAAATACTACTCTTGCAGTTGCAAATGAGCAAAAAGTAAGATTGTGTGATCTCAATGTTTTAAGCTCAGCATATTTCACAGCTATAGGGAGCAATGCAACCCTTGCACTTTACATGCCCGGTGATAGCCTTCATCCTAATCGTGCAGGAGCTAACGAACTTGCCCGTATGGTAGCAAATGATTTACAAGATCTCTTGACTTTGTCTCCTACTTCTACTGCCAAACCTACCCCTACTCCCACAAATACAGTTAAGCAAATAATGGGAGATGTTGATGGAGATGGAATTGTTACATCATTAGATTTTGGAATATTCAGGAGCTATTTAATATCTGCCTCTAACTTACATGATTTAAGTAATAAATGGAGTGCAGACGTAAACAGTGACGGTAGTGTCGATTCATTAGATTTTGGTTATATGAGAAAATATCTGCTCGGCATGATATCGGAATTTCCTGGTGAAACTGAGCCCTCTGGGGAATTTTTCACTGAAACTTATGAAGCTGAACAAGCTTCAATAACTAATGGTATACTCGAAACCATCAATACAGGTTATACTGGTAGCGGATATGTAAACTATAATAACGAAGTAGGATCCTATGTTGAATGGAACATCAATGTAGCTACATCAGGTTCATATAAAACCACTTTTAGGTATTCGAATGGAACCACCGTTAATAGACCAATGTCCATATCAATTAATGGAAACATCGTTCATAACAGCATGGACTTTAGTATAACTACAAACTGGACAACTTGGGATGAATCAAGTATAGTTGTATATCTAAATCAGGGACAAAATATTATCAGAGCAACTGCTATCACTGCAAATGGCGGTCCAAATGTGGACTACTTAAGAATCTCTCAAACAAATGAGCCAGTAACTACCAACCCAAATGTTACATCCACACCTGTTCCAACTTCGACTACCATACCCACAGTATATTTAGCTGGCGATTCAACCGTACAGACTTATAATTCCTCCTATTATCCACAAGCTGGTTGGGGGCAAGTAATTAGCAATTATTTTACAAATGATGTTAAGTTTGTTAACAAGGCCATTGGTGGAAGAAGTTCAAAGAATTTCGTTGAGCAAGGAAGATTAGATGAAATCCTTAATGTAATTCAAAAGGGTGATTACTTGTTTATCCAGTTCGGTCATAATGACGCAACTATAAATAATGCTGACCGCTATGCTGCTCCATATACTACCTATAAGGAGTATCTTGCAAAATACATTGATGGTGCTCGGGCAAAAGGTGCTATACCAGTATTGATAACACCAGTTGCACGGCTTAATTATAAGAACAATACCTATATAAACGATTTTCCTGACTATTGCAATGCTATGAAGCAGGTAGCTTATGAAAAAGATTGTGCTATTATTGATATGATGACAAAATGTTTAAATTATTATGGGTCACTTGATTATAATAGAGTGTATAGCTTCTATTTAGTTTCATCAAATGGGACTGATTACACTCATTTTACCGAAACGGGTGCTAATGAAGTTGCAAGACTTGTTGCACAGGGTGTCAAGGAAATAAATATTCCTATTTCAAAATACGTTAAGTGAGGTATTGTCTTTTGGGGTTAGTCTTTTGGAGATGCTTGAACTATGTACATTCGTAAATAATAGTGCTAATATATACACTAAAGGACTAATTTTGAAAGGAATATACAAATGGGAAAGACTTTAGTTTTAGCAGAAAAACCTTCCGTTGCAAGGGATATTGCAAAAGTGCTAAATAGCAACCAAAAAGGAAACGGATTCTTAAGTGGGCAAAAATATATTGTAACTTGGGCATTAGGTCACCTTGTTACTTTGGCTGACCCTGAGACTTACAGCAGTAGATATAAAACCTGGAATATAGAAGATTTGCCTATGCTGCCAAAGAAAATGGAGTTGGTAGTAATTAGACAAACTTCAAAACAATTTGGAGTTGTAAAAAACTTAATGCATCGTGATGATATTGATGAGCTTGTTATAGCCACCGACTCGGGAAGAGAGGGTGAACTTGTGGCAAGATGGATAATTATGAAGGCTGGGTTTAGAAAACCAATCAAGCGTTTATGGATATCTTCCCAAACAGACAAGGCTATCAAAGAGGGCTTTGCCAACCTTAAACCTGCAAGGGATTACGATAACTTATTTTATTCAGCTCAGAGCAGATCAGAAGCTGATTGGCTTGTAGGTCTTAATGTAACCCGTGCCTTAACCTGTAAATTCAATGCACAATTATCCGCTGGAAGAGTTCAGACTCCTACTTTGGCTATGATTGTTGAACGTGAAAATGAAATACGAAAGTTTGTGCCTAAAGATTACTGGAGCATTAATGCGGGATTTGAAGGCTTTACAGTTCAATGGCAGGACAAAGCTTCCGGACAGACAAGGATATTTGATAAGAAAAAGGCCGAGGATATTGTCGCAAAAGTTACGGGGCAAACCGGTCAAATAGTTGAAATTAAGAAGGAAGCCAAAAGGGATCTTCCCCCTCTAGCTTATGACTTGACCGAACTACAACGAGATGCAAATAAAAGATACGGTTATTCTGCAAAGCAAACTCTCAATATCATGCAGAAATTATATGAAGCCCACAAGTTAGTTACATACCCAAGAACCGATTCAAGATACATAACCGAGGATATTGTGCCTACGCTTACAGATCGCTTAAAAAGCATTTCTGTCGGACCTTATGCAAAGTCTGTACAAAGCATACTAAGAAACAAAATTGTGGTTACAAAGCGGTTTGTAGACAGCAGCAAAGTTTCTGACCATCATGCCATAATACCTACTGAACAATATGTCAACTTAGCTTCCTTAAACTCAGAGGAACGCAATATATATGATTTGATCGTAAAGAGGTTTATTTCTGTTTTAAACCCACCTTTTGAGTATGAGCAGACTACTATTAAGGTGGATGCTAAAGGTGAAGTCTTTTTTGCAAAAGGGAAGATTGTTAAATCTTTAGGTTGGAAAAGTGTTTATGAGGGCTACGGAAAAATGGAAGAAGACAACGATGACGAAGATAATAATCAATCACTCCCTGACATCAAACAGGGTCAAAAGGCCGTACTGACTTCTGTTAAACCTGTTAACGGCAAAACCAAACCACCGGCAAGATACACAGAAGCCACCCTTTTATCTGCCATGGAACACCCAGGAAAATTTGTTGAGAACAAAGCTTTGAGGGATGCACTAGAAAGCACCAGCGGTCTTGGAACACCTGCAACAAGAGCCGATATAATAGAAAAGCTGTTCAATACCTTCTATATTGAGAGAAAGGGAAAAGAGATCTTCCCAACCTCAAAGGGTATTCAGCTTATCAATATTGTCCCTTCGGATTTGAAATCTCCTGAATTGACTGGTAAATGGGAACAACAGCTCGCCCTCATTAGCAAAGGTAAAACTAATCCGGCGGTCTTTGTTGCAGAAATGAGGAACTATGCAACAAAGCTTGTAAAAGACGTTACTTCCAGTAATGCGGTCTTTAAGCACGACAATGTTACAAGGGAAAAATGTGAATGCGGCAAATATCTTTTAGAGGTAAACGGCAAAAAAGGAAAAATGCTCGTATGTCCTGACCGTGAGTGCGGCTTTAGAAAGTCAATTTCACAGGTTTCCAATGCAAGATGTCCTCAGTGTCACAAAAAGATGGAAATACGCGGTGAAAACGAAAACAAATCCTTCTACTGTGCTTGTGGTTACAGAGAGAAGCTTGATGCCTTCAAAAAACGTAAGGGTGAACAAGTTAATAAGAGGGAAGTTGCAAAATTCTTAAGTCATCAGGAAAAGAATGAGCCTATAAACTCCGCACTTGCAGATGCTTTAGCTAAATGGAAGACGTGACAAATAGAGACTTTAGAAAAAGTTGTGTATGAATAATAGGAAACACTCCTTTCTGGTAAGAATTAGCAATACAAACCAGAAAGGAGATTTTTTATGCGAGCGTTGCTAAAAGAAGTAGTACAGGAAATAATTAAGGAAAATAATTTTTAAGAAACCAAGAGAAATAATAGCGTTTCTCAAGGAGTCCTTTTAGGAATAACTTCAACAAAAACAATATAAAGGAAGAGCCATCTCGTCAAGCCCCTTCCTTTTTTCTCTTTAATTTAGTTCAAAAGAGATGCAGCTATATAAATTTACACGCAAACTTAAATCAAACTTTCATCTATATCAATCCCTGCCATTCTCATAAGATAAATGGCATTTCGAGTTGTGGAAACACCCTTTCGAAGTCTATAATCAAAATAAATCTTGTTGTCCTTATAGTACTCTTCAAAGTGATAATTCTTAATCTTCGGACTACTTTGCTCTAAATCACACAGTTCAAAGTCATGGGTTGAAACCATTCCTATGGAGTTAGTCTTACTTAACTCGTCAATCAACACCCTTGCACCGGTATGACGATCCCTTGAATTTGTCCCTTTAAATATCTCATCTAAAAGGAAAAATACTTTTTTACCTTCCTTTGCTTCTCTAAGTATAGCCTTAATTCTCAAAAGCTCGGCATAGAACGAGGAAATACTTTTACCGAGGTCATCGCTTACTCTCATGCAGCTATGTATGTCCATAATGGAAGCACGGAAAACTTCTGCACAAACCGGTGCTCCTGCATATGCCAATACCAGATTTATTCCCGCTGTCCTTAAAAGTGTGCTCTTTCCCGACATATTTGAACCAGTAATAAGAAGTACTTTTGTAGGAGAATTAAAATCTAAATTATTGCACACTCTGTTTGTTACTATAAGAGGATGCCCCATTCTAGAAGCCTCGAACTCATTTCTTTGCTTTTCTTTTATCTCGGGCATAACCCAAGCTGGATTATCATGCCTTATTATTGCAAGGCTTGACAAAGCTTCAATCATACCTAGTCCTTCAAGCCATTCTTTTAAATATCTTCCGGAGTCCTCCTTCCACTTTTCCAAAATTATCATATTGCGATAATCCCAAAGGGTCAGAATATTGAAAATCAAGTAAAAAGGAGCATGTCTGTTGGAAATGGAGTCTATTATTTTTGACAGCCTATTTACTTGTTCGTATGCAGGCTTACCTGTTTTCCCAGTCATTTTGTTTCTTATTTCTTTTATTAATTCTGCCTCAAAATCCTTCTTCTCAAAGTGCTTAAGCATTTTATTGTAAACAGCTATATCCTTACTGAATTTATCGGATGTCTTAAAAACCTCATGTCTTTCTCTGTTTTTATACTTTAAAAGAAAATACTGTATAAGTACCAAAAACGACGGAACATAGTAGGGTACTTTCGAGGTGACAAAAGCTAAAGTCAAGGATAATATAGTACTTAACGGAAGTATTTTAACAACAATTGCAAGCCAAGAACTTTTATAAAACTCATTTTGTTCATTAGCCCAGCTAATAAGCTTCTCAGGTTCTTTCATATTTTCTGAAACAACCAATCCTTCTGCTGAAAACCTTTGTCTCCAAGCAAGCTTCCCAGCCAACTCTTTGATGGCTTCCTGTCGCATTTTTATTCGTACTACATCCTTCCTATTCCCCGATAGTAAGCCTCTTAAAGCCTCTCTACCTAAATAAGTATTTGCCACACTGATCCATTGGAATAGGGAGCGTTCTCCAAAGATATCAAGATCATAGGCATATTGGTGATTTTGATCTAAGAAATCCTTTCCGTTATCTATAAAGCTATCCCACTCACCATTTAAGCGTTTTATAGCATCCTCATTTATTTTTACAAACATAGAGGAATATAGTCTTGCTTTAAATAATTTGTCGTGGGAAATCATCAAATAGACAAACGCAAATAAGAATACAATAAAAATTGCAACCATAATAATATAATATTTTATGACCATTAAAAATATTGTTAAAGCCAACCCTGCGATAAAAACTAATAATCTTAAATTACTGATTGTATTTATAGCCTTATTATATTTTTCATATAGCCGAAAATACCTTGTTCTTCTTCTCTCGTACTTTTCTTTTGCACCCATTAATTCAACTCCATCACAGTTTTGTTTACTAAAAACCAAATAAAACATTTTCTATTGACATATAATAACATGTCGTTGCAAAATATACAAATAAAGACGTAAACTAAAATATTGAAATCTTCTGAAATAAATGATAGATTTAATCTTGTACCATCAATTATATTGTAGGAGGTAGTCCAATTGTCGAAGTTACCTTTAAAACTTTCTTTTGGTGAAGAAGTAGCAAATGCAGTAACCCATGGTGTTGCATCCCTACTTGTGCTGTTTTCCATCCCCGTAGTATCCATCGTCGCTTACACCAAAGGTGACTCTATATATGATGTCCTAGGGGTTACTATATTTTGTATTTCAATATTCCTAATGTTTCTAATGTCAACCTTTTACCACATTATGGAATATGAATCCAGACATAAAAGAGTTATGCGAATATTTGATCATATCTTTATTTATGTAGCAATTGCAGGTACATATACACCAATAGCCATTTCTGTCATAGGCGGGTGGCAAGCAGTTGTAATACTATGTATTCAGTGGGCAATGGTATTATTCGGTATCCTTTATAAATCTATTTCCAAAAATTCAATGCCCAAATTTTCGCTTATGATATATCTGATTATGGGTTGGACACTGATTATTTTCATGCCCTTGTTTATCCAAAAAGCAAATCCTCTGCTTTTTTGGCTTATACTTGCAGGAGGTGTATTCTATTCTGCCGGTGCTGCAATTTATGCCCGTAAAGGCTTTAAATATCATCACATGGTATGGCACTTATTTGTATTTTTAGGTGCCCTGACACACTTCATAGGCATATGCTTCTTTATGTATAAATAAAAGCTTAGGGATATATGTTCCCTTTGCTTATACTCATCTTTCCAAACCCCAGCTTAAAACTTTACAAGAAGAGGCTTTTTACAAATTCCTATACTTCAAGAAAAAAACAGCTTTTGATATTTTGCATTTAAATTTATTAAGCTAGCAAAATATTATAAGCTATTTTTTTATCCCTGTTTTTCAATAACAGTATTTTTTAATTTCTTATAATGCCCGTTGTCTATTCTTAACCTCCGCGTGTTTCTTAAGGCAGGCTCTTTTCGAAACCTTAGTATCCTACGCTCGAACCATTCCTACCAAACCGACTAAAGTCATATGGTTTATATATTTGTCCTTAGATAATACTTTTGAAATACTTGATATATCTTTTAGTGCTATTGCATACACACTTACGCATCTTTCAAGCATTTCTATTAGCACAGTATTTACTTCTTTATAAATTTTACGCGAAAATTTCACAAATTTTGAATCCATCAATATATGAGAACATCTTTTTAACAGTTCTTCTGGCGTTCCTTTAGAAACTATTCTCAATTTCTCATTAATTAAGTGGGTAGATACTTTTAGATTATTATCGTATTCAAAAGTTAACTCATTCACTTTTGGTGCTATAGATTCGATAAGCTTTTTATCAAACCCCTTTGAGGCAGCATAATGGAAAATTGCTTTTTCATATTCATCACCTATTACATTAATTTCTTTGTTGTTAATTTTTATAACTTCAGCATAATTACTAAGTATAAGTGAATGCATAAATATCCCAAAGCTTTTTTCTTCTTCATCAACATATTCGGCTTTAATAAGTTTGCCATCAAGGTATACTTCATCAACAACTAGCTTTGAAGAGCTGTTTCTGTCCCCTGCTAAAGAATCTTTATTTAACAATGCTATCTCTCCTGAACTAAGATTCATAAAACCTCTCCTTTTTTGTGCTTTTCCAATCAATATTTTAAAGTCCCTTTTAAAAGCACGAAATTATTATATTATGATATAGTCTATTTTATGCTTAAAATTACAAAAGCTCTGCACCAAAACCACTTAGGTAAAATGCAGAGTCTCACGAATTACAGACTAACCGGGCTACAAATCTACCGTGATGACGGTTTGTCTTCTGCATCATATACAGCTCGTTACTCCCTCTGTCTAATTTCATTTAAACATTTATCCCTTAATATCTGCAAATAACACCCTTACAAAATTAACCTATTAACAATATTAATTCTATAATAAATATTATTAATTTGTCAATTAATAAATTGTAAACTAATTATTAACTTTTCATATATTTTAATTTACGAATTCCCTTCACATGATAAAAACTATGCTACTCGGTAGTAATCTTAAAACTCTTTGCCTTCTTTAAAAAGCAACCTATTATAAAAAATATATTTTCTTTTATACCCAAACACTTGAAGTACAAATATGATTGGTAGTATAATATACTTTAAGACTAAGAGCTTGTTTATCTAAAAACTAAATATGAAAACTTAAGCTTCATAAAAAGTAATATTAGTTGTATGTACTATGGACTGTTTTAATTTTGCTTTGGAGAAGCGTTTTTTGAAAAACAGTTTGTTAAAAAATAAACTATCTACATTGATTTGAACTAACCTTTGATTATGATTATTAAAAAATATATAGGAGGAATTTATCTTGTTTAAATTAAAAACACTCAATAAAATCTCACCTGTGGGTTTGGATGTATTTGAAAAGGGAAAATATGAAGTTTCTACAGAAGTAGATGATCCAGATGCAATACTTGTTAGAAGTGCCAATATGTTGGATATGGAGTTTCCCGGCAACCTAAAAGCAATTGCAAGAGCTGGTGCGGGAGTCAATAATATCCCTATAGACAGATGTACAGAAAAAGGAATCGTTGTTTTTAATACACCAGGAGCTAATGCAAATGCAGTTAAAGAGCTTGTTATTGCTTCTCTTCTAATTTCGTCAAGAAGAGTATTCAAAGGAATACAATGGGCTCAAAGCTTAAAAGGTAATGGCAGCGAAGTTGAAAAAATGGTTGAAAAGGGCAAATCACAATTTGAAGGTCCTGAGATCAAAGGAAAAAGATTAGGAGTTATAGGATTAGGTGCTATCGGTGTTATGGTTGCAAACGATGCTCTTGCTCTAGGAATGGATGTTATCGGGTATGACCCTTATATATCAATTTCTGCCGCTTGGGAGCTTTCAAGCAACGTTCATAGAGCATCAAGCCTTGAAGAACTGGTTTCAACCTCTGACTATATTACTATTCATGTACCTTTTATGGATAGTACAAAAGGATTACTCAATAAAGATATGTTCAGCATAATGAAAAAGGACATACGTCTGCTAAACTTCGCAAGGGGTGGATTGGTAAATAACAAAGATCTTTTAGAAGCCATAGAAGACGGTACTGTGGCATGCTATGTGACAGATTTCCCATGCGATGAGTTGCTTGGAAATGAAAAAATCATTGCAATACCTCACCTCGGAGCATCAACTCCTGAATCAGAAGAAAACTGTGCTATGATGGCCGCTGTTCAAATGCGTGACTTTCTTGAGAAAGGCCATATAAAAAATTCCGTGAACTTCCCCGATTCAGAATTGGCTCGTTCAGGTGATACGAGAGTACTCGTAGCCCATGATAATGTTCCAAATATGTTTGGACAGATAACTTCTCTTATAGCTTCCTATAAAATAAATATAGGCGATATGCTTAGCCGCCACAAAAATAAAATTGGATATACAATTTTTGATATTGAAGGTTCTATGCCAGAAGAAGTGGCCAATAAATTAAAATCAATAAACGGTGTTAGAATGGTAAGAATAATATAGAAAGTAGGAGGGTAATATATTACCCTCCTACTTTTTTGGAAGAATAGTAAAAATGAACCTAGCACCCATCGGGTGAACTTTTAAAATGCAAATTCCTTTACTATAAATTTATTGAAGTCTAATTGATTTGACTCTGTATCGATATACTCCAGAGGGAGCATTAACCGAAACAGTATCACCCTTTTTCTTACACAACAATGCCTTACCCATCGGAGACAAAAGGGTAATAGAGTCAACTTCAGTATTGACAGCTTCCGGTTCAATTATCTTGTAATTAAATGTTTCCGTTTCTTCAACATCTTCTATCTCAACAACACTATTTAAACATACAAACGGGAAATCATTTCCAGCCTTATCAGAAAACGATACATTTTTTACCACATCATCTAAAGCACTTATATAATCGTTAATTAGTTCTTCAAACTCTTCCCTTTGTCTATTATATTCAGGGAAGTACAAGTTAATAATGTTACTTCTTCTTTCTTCAAAATCAACTAAATGTGCAAGCAAGTCTTCATATGCCAATTTTGTAAGTGTGAGTTTCTCTTTCATGAAATTCCCTCCATCTCACTAGTAATTAAATGGTATTTGCTCAAATAAAAAGGAATGGTACCTTGCCGTGAAAGGGCAAAGCACCATATGTAATATCATACCATATATGTTGTGCTGTGTCAAAACATTTAAATTGGTTTAATATGTAATTGGGTTCTACTAAGCAACCCAACTACTTTACAGGTTATCTTTTAATTGCTTTAATTAAAATAACGATATTGAGAAGTAAGTCTTAAAAGTATGAACAAACGAGCAGTATCTTTATATTCAGGCTTGACCATATAATAAATATAACTTTCTAGTACGCTTACATCCGCTGATGTGCGACCTTCAATCTTAAAATTGCTATATCCCATAGGGACATATTTTTCATAAATATCTATTGGCTTGATGTGAGTCTTATGCTTAGTAGTCTCATAAAACTCAAGTTGCATCTGATCACATTCAAATTCTTTATAATTAAACGGGATGTTTGGCGTTTTCATATGTTCGGTTAGGGCAATTTGATATTTTCCAATATAATCATAATGCTCTTTTCTACGAGCACAGTTTGGAACGCAACAAGCATTTATAAGAAGTTCACAGCGGTCTTTATGAGGAATTTTAGATAATTCTTCAAATTGGTTATTCCAATTATAATCTAATACGACAAGACTATAGTCTTTTTCTAGTTCTTCCTTTAAGCCCTCGATATCTTCAAGCTGCTTGCAGGTAGAACTAATAATATTATATCTAGGATACTTCTCCCTTATATAAGCTTCTAAAACAGGTGATACAACAATAACTTCGTTCAGCCCATTGTTACCCATATCTAAACACCAATTACAGAATTCATCATTTAAATGTTCTTCTCTTATATGAGGGTTACTAAAGGTATAGCGGCATGGAATGCCACGAGCATTAAATTGTCTCATTATTTCCATCATGACTTTACGATCCATAGTCCCACTTAGGGAGCGTCCGCCATTCCACAATGACGTAGGAAAAGTCCCATAAACAGAACCAATAGATATATTCGGCCAAAACCATTCAGGCTTCATTTTCATCGCTTCATACAATAAAATATTTAACTTAAAATGTCTCACAAAATCAGGCAAATGGAATTTTATGCTCATGATAGCCCTCCACCTTATAAATAATTCGCACTAGAACAAACGCTTGTATTACTTATGATTTTAACATTTTTAGCGTGAAAGTTCAATAGAATAGATTTTTTTGAGTTTCCCCAAATTTAGTAACAAAAAACTGAGGGATCTTTGAGCTTAAAGGCTTTGAAAATATCAAGTTGTTGTGATGGAGGTGGTTTTTCTAGGAGGTATCTAACACCTTCCTTAGTT
>JAAYPF010000245.1 GCA_012519925.1 Clostridiaceae bacterium | reverse complement strand
CCCCGTGCTCTGTAGTATATCTGCTTTTCCATGTATATTATATCAGCAATGAGATGTGTTAGGGGAGATATCTTTCATTAAATATTTGTGCCTTGAGCACAGCGAAAGGAATGATACTTAATATGAAAATGGAAAAAAGATTCGATTCCAATGAAATTGAGCTAAAAGCTAGAAACGGCATGGTATACTTGATACTCAGCATTCTTCTGTTGTTGCTATCGATAGGAGCAGTTATTTATGGTGCTGTACTTCTCGAAAATGAGATTTATCCAGACGGCGGCATTCTTTTAGGTGTAGGTATCTTCTACCTCTGCATTTCTTGGATTCCCTTCATGGGATTGAAAATACTCAAGCCCCAAGAAGCACTTGTTCTCACATTATTCGGAAAGTACCTTGGCTCCCTTAAAGGTGAGGGTTTTTACTTTGTGAACCCCTTTGTATCAGCTGTAAACCCATCCGTTGGAAGGGGTATGGCAACAGGAACCGAGGATCAAAATCCTATAGCCCAAGTTATTCCATCAGGAGCTGTTAACCTGAATCTACCAAGTAAAAAAATTATTTCTTTGAAGGCTATGACCCTAAATAACAATAAACAAAAGGTTAATGATGCCCTAGGCAATCCGGTTGAAATTGGGATTGTAGTAATCTGGCGTGTAGTTAACACAGCCAAAGCAGTATTTAATGTGGATAATTATAAAACATTTCTCTCTATACAAAGCGATTCCGCACTACGTAATATCGCTAGACTTTTTCCTTACGATGTGTCAGAAGGTGGAGAAGAAATGACCTTGAGAGGTAGCAGCCAAGAGGTAGCTGACAAACTTAAGACCGATATTCAAGAGAGAGTTGAGATTGCAGGTCTTGAAGTAATCGAAGCTAGAATAACACATTTGGCATATGCTCCTGAGATTGCAGCTTCAATGCTTCAAAGGCAGCAAGCCTCTGCCATTATTGACGCTAGAAAAATGATAGTTGATGGTGCAGTAGGCATGGTTGAAATGGCTCTTGAGAAGCTAAACGAAAATAATGTTGTTCAGCTAGACGAAGAAAGAAAAGCAGCTATGGTAAGTAATCTTCTAGTGGTTCTTTGTGGTAATAGAGATGCTCAGCCCATAGTGAACAGCGGGACCATTTATTGATATGGCTGCAAATAAAAACGATGGTGAGAGGAAACAAGTCTTGTTGCGTTTATCCCCTACTCTGTGGAAAGAGCTAGCATCGTGGGCTGAAGATGACTTCCGCTCTATAAACGGACAAATTGAGTATCTTCTTTCCGAAGCTGTCAAGAAACGCAAGAAACTAAAACAGGATACTGATCTGTAGTAAGACATAACATACAGCACATTACATTCCCGGGCTCTATCTGCCCGGGAATTATTTATACTTTCCAAAAATTCTTATTTATCCAATATACTCCAAAGCATTATCTTATAGCTACCCCACATAATTTTAGCTTTTTCTCTACATTGTCCCGAATTTCAGAAAATTGATAATTCATCTTTATTTTTCTTCTTCGATGAATAGCACCTAAAATTTCCCACAATATCTGTTCTTCAATTACCGGGTGGAAATGTACATGCCTATAGTTAAAGAAATTAATAACTTCAATGTTTGCGTGTTTTTCATAACTTGGTCTGTTTTGAACCTTCAGCTATTTCATTATAATTTTCTTTTGAATCAGCTCTATTAGGAAGTTCCTTCTAATTCAACAAAAATAATATGAAAGGTAAAAGCCTCATTTACGGGAAAACCTGTAAATGAGGCTTTTTGTTTGGAGGCGCCACCCAGATTTGAACTGGGGAATAAAGGTTTTGCAGACCTCTGCCTTACCACTTGGCTATGGCGCCGTGCTTATAATCGGATCCAGATACTAAAAGCCAGAAATATTCTCTGACTTTTAGTCATCCATCCTTTATGATTTTGGAGCGGGTTACGAGATTTGAACTCGCGACTTTCACCTTGGCAAGGTGACACTCTACCGCTGAGTTAAACCCGCATAAATCTTTGGTGCCCAGAGCCGGAATCGAACCAGCGACACGAGGATTTTCAGTCCTCTGCTCTACCGACTGAGCTATCTGGGCAAATTGGCGACCCGGAAGGGGCTCGAACCCTCGACCTCCAGCGTGACAGGCTGGCATTCTAACCAACTGAACTACCGGGCCAATTATGGTGGGCACTATAGGGCTCGAACCTATGACCCCCTGCTTGTAAGGCAGGTGCTCTCCCAGCTGAGCTAAGCGCCCGCACCACCACATCGCATTTCAGCGACAATAGATAGTATACAAAATAAATCACATTAAGTCAATACCTAAATAGGCATTATTTTAAATTTATTAATTTATTGCTTTGACATACTCTCTATTTCTCTTTAATACACAATTATTTGCGTTCATATTAACTTTTTACATTAACTCTAAGAACGACCTTTCTATTACCTTATGCCTTCTTTCCACAGTTTGCATATTTCATTCTATAAGATTCAATAAATCCTCTTCTGAAAATTGATATTTTGATCTACAAAAATAGCAACATGTCTCAGCACCATGCTGTTCTTCAATCATACTTTTTATTTCTTCTTTACCAAGACTCACCAAACCTCTTTCCATTCGTTCCCTTGAGCAATTGCATTTATATCTACAAGGTGACTTTTCTCCCATCTTAAGATTCATTTCACCTAAAACAAGCTCTAAGATGTCCTCAGGAGTCTTTCCTTCTGAAAGGAGCTTAGTTATTGAAGGAAGCGTACTTATTTTTTCCTCAATAAGAGTTATTGTATTCTCCTCGGCACCCGGCATCAACTGAATAATAAATCCTCCTGAGCATTGTATTAGATCTTTCGAATTTGTTAAAACTCCTAATGCAACTACAGAAGGAATCTGTTCCGAAGATGCATAATAATATGCAATATCCTCAGCTATCTCACCAGAAACCAAATTAACATATCCAATATAGGGTTCTTTCATTCCGAGATCTCTAATAACGTTTAGGTAACCATTCTCTCCTATTGCTCCTGCAACGTCATATTTGCCGTCTTGATTTAATGGCAGGTATACTAAAGGATTGTTTACATATCCCCTTACATTCGCGTTCATATCGGACACAACAACAACTCCTCCAAGGGGTCCATCCCCTTTTATCTGTATTGTAAGTGTATCCTTTGTTCCTTTTAAATAAGTAGACATCAAGGAAGCTGCTGTCATAGTTCTCCCTATCGCTATAGAAGCTAAAGGCGACAATTCATGTATATCCCTTGCATCCTTAACCATATTCGTAGTAATTGTTGCAACTGCTCTCACTGTACCTTCTGCTGCAGTTGCTCTAATTATGTAATCTTCCATAATCTTATCCCTTCCTTAATTCAACGAATTAGGTAATTTCATAAAACAACTGGCAAATAGCCCTTATAAAAAAACTTGGTTCATATTTTCAAATAGTAAATTAACGCCCCTCGGTTTGGAAGCTTTTAACACTTTCGGCTAAAAAATAGTGAAACCCCGGTATTAATATACCGGGGTGAGTTCGGCCATCTTTATATAATATTTTTAGACACCGATTAGGCTCTTGTTACATTTGAAGCCTGAGGTCCTTTAGCACCTTCAACAACCTCAAATTGTACTTCTGTACCTTCTTCCAATGTCTTGTAGCCATCCATGTTTATTGCTGAAAAATGAACAAAAACGTCATTTCCGCCGTCTCTTTCGATAAAGCCAAATCCTTTCTCAGCATTAAACCATTTAACTCTTCCTCTCTCCATCCTGCACTCCTCCTGAACTAGATACTTTAACTTAGTATGCATATTTCCATGACATTACTAAATCTTTAACAGTTTATCATAATTTGCTATAGCTTGTCAATCCAATATTTCTTATATTTTTAAAATTATTGGCATTTTCAAGGCTTCCAAAGGTATTTACTTAAATTTATTTTGCTATTTTCATCAAAAATTATACCTTCTTCCTCAAGCATTTTCTTTTGCACTGTCATACCCCCAAAAGCAAATCCTGAACTTATTTCCCCATTTCTATTTACAACTCTGTGACACGGCACTTCTCCAAAGTATGGATTTTTATGAAGAGCCCATCCAACAATTTTTGCTCTTTTCGGATTACCTTGCATTTTAGCTATTTGTCCATAAGTAGCAACTTTCCCCTTAGGAATTTTACGCACAATGTCATATACCTCGTCAAAAAACCCCACAATACACCTCCAATATAGCAAGTTCGCCTCAATACGCCCAAAAAAGCCAAATAACATAATAAGATTGAAAGCTCTTATAATAACATTGAGTCATTTTAAATTGGGTCATTTTATAAATGAACTTAGCACCCTTCGGGCGAACTTTCAAAATGCAAATTCCTATACTATATATTTAGGTTACAAAGCTTATCAAATCAGTTGTTTAAATAGCAATTGATAAGTTGCCTTAATTAGGTTTTACTTATCTTTATTTGCTTCACATACATAAAAATTTCTCTGACTTTTTTTAGTAGGAGAGCACAGTTTTAAATCATCATATATTTTAAGTAGCTTTAATCCGCTTGACGCAATTAATTCCTCTAATTCTACTTTATCATAAGCCCTCTCATAGTGAACTTCATCATATTTTTTGTAGTCCTCATCTCGCTTTACAAAAAATGTCAAGTCAAATTCGCACACCCTCGACCTTTTATTATAATAGTTCTGCCATATGTAGGTTATTTCATCGGATATATCATAAAATACATTGTCGCAAAGAACATTTTCAAATTTATAAGGCGTGTTTACATCGAAAATAAACAATCCTCCAGGATTTAAGTAATTCTTCACAAGCTTTAGCATTTTTTTAATGTCTTTTTTGTAAAGAATATAGTTTATACTATCCATAAGACAAACTATAGTATCAACCGTACCGTATAATTCAAAATTAGTCATATCCTGATTTAAGTATAAAACGTTTAAGCCCTGTTCCTTACTTTTGTGCATAGCACAGTTCAACATATCCGGTGACCTATCCACACCTATCATCTCATAGCCTCTCTTAGCCATTTCGATACAGAAATTACCTGTTCCACAGCCTAAATCAAGAACCAATTCGGGCTTGTGATGATTTATGCTAAATATTTCTTCAATAAAATCTGCCCACATGGAGTAATCTATATCATACATAAGCTTATCGTAAATATAAGCAAAACTATCGTAAATTAGGCCCACCCCCCAACACAAAACCTCAACTGCTTTATCCTAGTATATCATAGAAAAATATCAAAAAACAATATATCGCAGCATTTGCTGCGATTAAAGAATAGTTGATTTTATTTATTGTTCTTTTCCCATTTGAAGCATTCTCTTTCTCTTTGTCATAAGACCGCCTATCCGACCGGTTTCCTTTGCAGAAAGGCTCTTCCATCCATACTTTTTTATCTTGTCTACTAACCCAAGTTCACTGGCCACCTCATATTTTAACTTCTCATCCATATCTTTCATTTATCAACACCTCCTAAGAGTATTATGTACATAATTCAGCCAAATATACACAAAAAATGGAATGCTCTTTTAAATAGCCATTCCATTTTTTTATATAATTCCTCTAAGAAAGTTTGTTTACGTGGTTCTCTTGAAGAATACAGATATTATCTAATTGCACCTTTTATCACTTCAATAGCTTTTTGAAGCTGACTATCCTCTTCTTTTGGAATTTGCGATATTGCGAAATTCTTATACTTGTCTTCGAGCTCTACTTTTATATGTGGCTCAATTCCTACATCCTGAATGCAAATTCCAGAAGGTGTAAAGTACCTAGCTATTGTTACTTTTAATCCTGAGCCATCTTCTAAATTAACAACAGCCTGAACAAGCCCTTTTCCAAAAGTCTTAGTTCCAATCAAAGTAGCCTTATTATGATCTTTAAGTGCACCAGATAGAACCTCAGAGGCACTAGCACTGTTTTCATTTACTAAAACAGCGATAGGAATATTCAATTCAGTAGCATCGGATTTCTTTTCTTGCTTGTTTCCCTTCTTATCCTCTGTATATACAATCAATCCTTCTGGTATTAATCTGTCAGCTATTGCTGATACCTGATCATAATCTCCACCGGGATTATCCCTTAAGTCAATTACAAGTCCCTTTATTTTCTTCTTAAGAAGATTGTTTAAGTGCTCTTGAAAATCTTTATTTATCTCACTATCAAACATTGAAAGCCTTATATATCCAATATCATCTGTTAATAGATCACTATCAATATTTATTACCTTGATCTTTTTTCTCGTAACATCAAAATCTAAATACTTCCCTTCTGATGGTCTATAAACAGTTATCTTAACCTTCGTATCCTCTTTTCCCTTTATCATACTAATAATCATATCTTCATCTCGTATAGTAGTAACATCCGTATCATCTACCTTAACTATCTTGTCATCTTTAGCAATCCCCACTTCAAATGCAGGTGATTGTGCAAAAGGCTCTACAACTGTGAGAACCCCCTCTTCTCCCATTGTAACAACAACACCTATACCAACATAGCTTCCTTGAGACTTTTCAGTAAATTGCTTCATCTGATCTTTTGTAAAATATACCGTATAAGGGTCTTTTAGAGCTTCAGTCATGCCAGAAATCGCACCTTCAAGCATTTCATTCTCATTTGTATCTTTATAATAGTACTCTTCTAGCAAAGCCCTTACCTTCTCAAACTTTTTTACATTTTGATAATCAACACTTTTACTGTCAAACTGTATTGCATAATTCGGATTAAAGTCAAATATATTAGCTTGCTGTTGCGTCACTACCTCAGGCACAACTACGTAATTTGGCGTCACATTATGCCACAACAAAAATCCCATGGCAGTAATAATATTCGTCATTACAACAACAATAATAATAGGTAATATCTTATGAAAAAACACGTTTTTATTCAAAACATAAACACTCCCTTTAATCCCCTAATGATTTGGATTTTAATTTATTAAATAAATTATGGGGTCTTAAAACCCCTTGTTTTTCGCCTACTTTCTCTTAACTTAAGAAAAAAATAGTTTAGCCAATAAAAAACTTCAATTATACCTATAACATCAGCTTTGTCATTCTAAGCCTATATCATTATATCATATGCTTGCTGATTAAATAATATAATAAGCTCTAATAAATACAAAAAGTTTAAACTTTAACCCCTCAACTTGAAATAAGGTCCGGGCAATTCCCGGACCTATTATTTGCATAGGTAAACAATTCTATTTACTAATTACTTACATAATTTAGTGGGTTTGTAGTAGCTCCATTTTTTCTAACTTCAAAATGCAAGTGAGGTCCTGTAGACATTCCTGTACTCCCCACCTTTGCAATAGTATCACCTGCTTTTACAGACTGACCTACACTAACTAAAATCTTGCTACAGTGGGCATAAAGGGTGGTTATCCCTCCTCCATGATCAAGTACGACTGTATAACCATAACCATTTTGCCATCCAGCCATAATTACAGTTCCTTTGTTGGCCGCTACTATCGAAGTTCCTTGTTTTGCTGATATATCAATTCCTGTATGCATCTTATATTTCTTTAGTATAGGATGAAGCCTGTTTCCATAGTAAGACGATATTTTCGAAGAACTAGGACAAGGCCAGGTCATGCTTCCGCCGGCATAAGATCCCTTTTTTTGAAGATTTTTGATTTGACTAACTAAAGCATTCGATTGTTTAACAAGTTTGTCTTCTTCTTGTTCAAGCTTCTTCAGTTTTGCGTTTATTTCTTTTATTTGATTGTCTAAACTAGCTCTTGAAGCACTTAAGTTATTTATTGTTACTAGGGTCTCATCAGCCTTTAACTGAACCTGTTCCTTTTGTTCTAGAACCAATTGCTTTTTAAACTCAATATCTCTCTTTGCTTCCTTTATACACTCAACAATCTCTTTATCCTTCTTGCTAATTGTAGATACCAACTCAAGTCTTTCAAGAAAATCAATTACACTTTTGGACTGTGCCAATGTGTCTAAATATGTAAAATCGGAATTTTCGTACATTACCCTTAATCTGACCTTTAGCAATTCCATCTTATCATTATATTCTTTTTCACTTGCCTCTATAGATTTATCCAGTTCTTCAATTCCTTGATTCAATTCACCTATTTGAACTACCAATTCATCATATTCCTGTTTTTCTCTTTTTTGAGCTGATTCAATTTCTTCTTGCTTTTCTTTAGCAGTCTGTAATTTCTTTTGTTCACTCTTTTTTTGGCTATTCAAATCGTTGATCTTTTTATCAACGGTCTTTTTTTGGTTTTGAGTTTCCGTGAGCTTATCCGCTGAAACGGGCACTATGAGTGACATACCAATTGCAAGAGACATAAAAATGCACAAAGCTTTCTTCACGTTCAAATACCTCCTAGAATATTCCTTTTCATTTGTTAATTTAGCTGTTTCAAAAAATATTCAATACATATTTCAAACCCAATAAAAACAGTTTATTAAAAACATTGGGCATTAATTTCTTATGGAATCCCCTTTCCAAACACCAGTATGAGGATTTGTAAAAATAGGATTTCCATAACACCCCATAATCTTAATAAAATAACAACCTCTATTTTCTCTTCGAAATTAAAGAGAAAACACTTAAGTATTATTATGACACAAAACTCTAAACTTGCAAATACTTTCTGATCGAAATAGTACTTCCTATGGCACCTATTCCAATGCCTACCAACACAAATGTATAAGTTACATTAAACTGAATTTCTCCCAAACTAACCAACGAGAAAATATTTACTCCTTCTGCCACCTTACCCCATAGAATCCCATACACAATACTAATAGCTACAAAACCTATAGCAGCTCCAGCTAGCCCTATAATAACTCCTTCAACAATAAATGGCCACCGGATAAACCAATCAGTTGCTCCAATATATTTCATTATATTTATCTCTTTTCGTCTTGCAAATACCGTTAATTTAATGGTATTAGATATAATAAACATCGCCACTGCCAACAAAATGATTATTAATGCTAGGTTGCCAACCTGAACCCAGGTTGCTATATTTAATATAAAATCTATCCGCTCCTGAGAGTATCTCACATTTCCAACGCCTTGTATTGACTTAAAAGCCGAAACAACATTCTGTGATTCTTTTAAATTATTTAACTCCACAATAAAGGAAACAGGCATAAAGTCGTCTCCAAGCCCCTCAACTACATCCTGGTCGTCACCCAACATTTCTTTCGCTTTTTTGAGTGCTTCTTGCTTTGATACATAAGTATATTTTTTTACTCTAGAATCATTCTTAATACTCTTTTCAATAGTTCTAATCTGTTCATCGTCTAACTCAGGCTCGCAAAAAACTTGAATTTGAGGCTGTTCCTTCAACTTTTGTGTATTATAGCTTAAATTTAATGCAATTACTAAAAATACACCTAATATAATCATTGAAGCTGTAACAACACCAACAGAAGCTAGCGACATAAGCAAATTTCTATAAGTATTTATAAAACCTTCTTTAACTATATACTTTGTAGTTCTTAACTTCATCTTCGTACTGTCCTTTCTCCTGATCCCTAACTATGACACCTTTGTCAATAGCAATTACTCTCTTTTTCATTGAGTCTACTATATTTTTCTCATGAGTAGCTACAATCACAGTAGTCCCTCTATAATTAACTTCCGATAGTAACTTCATTATTTCCCAGGAAGTCTCAGGATCTAAATTCCCTGTAGGCTCATCAGCAATAAGCAATGCAGGATTATTAACTAAAGCCCTAGCTAATGCTACTCTCTGCTGTTCTCCCCCTGAAAGTTGCCCTGGATAAACATTTGCTTTCTTACTAAGACCTACTAATGCTAGAGACATTGGGACCTGCCTTCTAATCTCTCTTGGAAGTGCTTCTGTAATCTGCATTGCAAAAGCAACATTTTCATAAACTGTCTTATTAGGAAGAAGCCTGAAATCCTGAAATACTACTCCTAAACTTCTCCTTAAATATGGTATTTCCTTACGTTTCAATGCCGAAACATTATACCCGTTTACAAAGACTTCACCCGCAGTTGGATCTTCTTCCTTTAAAATTAGTTTTAGCATTGTAGATTTTCCAGACCCACTATGCCCGACAATAAAAGCGAACTCACCTTTATCTAAATTTAAATTAATATCATTAAGTGCCACAGTTCCATTAGAATACTCTTTTGTAACCGATCTAAATTCTACCACTTTTTCCTCCTAAATTAATTATCTATATAATTAATATTCTACATCTATCTTAAAAACCCTTCAAAGGTCAATGATAGCAATATTTTGAAATTACATCACATAAACCTTTTATCACTATCAAGATATTTTTTTACAAGCATTGCAACTTTAAAAATTATGGCATCGTCAAACATCCTTAAGTCAAGCCCTGTTATCTTTTGAATCTTATCCAATCTATAAACTAAAGTATTTCTATGAATGTATAGCTGTCTTGATGTTTCACTGACATTTAAATTGTTTTCAAAAAACTTTTGTATAGTAGACATTGTTTCTTGATCGAGAGCTTCAAAAGAACCATTCCTAAAAACTTCGTTAAGAAAAAGCGTACACGACGTTGTAGGCAATTGATAAATTAACCTTCCAATTCCTAGTCTGTTATAGTCGTTTACCGACTGGTCATCATCAAATATACCTCCTATTAGCAATGCAATTTCAGCCTCTTTAAATGATCTACCGATATCCTTTATATTGTCTACAACAGTACCCACACCCACTTTGCCCCTCACAAGTTCTGTGGAAAGAGTGTCTACAATTATTTTTGAGGTTTTAATTATTTCCTTATAATCAAACTCCTGCTTAAGTTCCTTGATTAAAACAGTATTCTCATCATCTAAAATAATAACAAAATCCTTTTTTTTGTTAGGAAACAATCCTTCAATTATTTCATGAGCATATATGTCCTTGGCCTTTTCTGTACTTATAAGAAAAACCACCCGCTTGACATTATTTGCTAAATGAAGTTCCTTTGCCCTTAGTGTAATGTCACCGGGTAGAATATTATCCATAATTATTCCTTTTAAAAAGTTCAGCTTATCATATTTTTCTTCATAATAACTCTTCATGTTTATTGCATTTATAGAAATTAAAGAAAGGTATTTATAATTCTCTTTATCTTGTGATTTTATATAGGCAATAAACTCAAGCTTGTTTTTTATATAAACTTTAAGAAAAGATTGTCCTTCAAGAATAACAAAAGGTTCTTTAGATCTCATTACTTCGACTGCTAAAGGGTTATTCTGCTCATTACTCTTTTCATTTGAACATGCCCAAATAAGTCCGGTATCATCCATAATTCCGAACTCATCATCAATTATATCCTTTACTTGATTAATCAAACTCTGATAAAGCTTAACAGACAACTTTGTCCCCCCTATCATTCCTATAATATAATCAATATGCAAAAATAACTTATGCATACCATCGTCTGTCACTAATAAGGGATTTATATATATATATTATACACAAAAAATCAAAAAGGAAAAGATTAAATTAATCCTTTCCTTTTTATAACAGGTATTTACTTATTAATTCATAATAGTTTTCTCTGTTTCCTTATCAAATAGGTGAATCTTATTAGTTTCGAAAGCAACTTTAATTCTGTCTCCAGGTTTAGCCTTAGTCCTAGGATTAACCCTTGCAACAAAGTCCACTTCGTCAACTACAAGATATAATAATGTCTCTGAACCGAGCATTTCTACAACTTCAACTTCTGCATCCACTATACTTTCAGACAATGTTTCGAGATACATAGCTTCGTCA
The DNA here is from genome assembly GCA_012519925.1 of Clostridiaceae bacterium. Classification (GTDB taxonomy): domain Bacteria; phylum Bacillota; class Clostridia; order Acetivibrionales; family Acetivibrionaceae; genus Acetivibrio. Next base: position 7,593 of record JAAYPF010000245.1, on the reverse strand, counting down.
TGAACATTCTCAGGTCTGATACCCATAACAACTTCTTTACCTATATACTCAGTGCCTTCAAGTTTCTTTGCTTTTCCTTCAGGAAGTTTGATATCTTCCTTACCGAATACAAGATGCACTTCTTCACCACGCTTTTCAACTTTTGCGTTAATGAAGTTCATTTGCGGACTTCCTATAAATCCTGCAACGAACATGTTGTTTGGTCTTTCATACAAGCTTGATGGAGTATCAACCTGTTGAATATATCCATCCTTCATAACAACGATTCTTGTACCCATAGTCAAAGCCTCTGTTTGGTCATGAGTAACGTATATAATTGTTGTTTGAAGTCTTTGGTGAAGTTTGCTAATCTCAGTTCTCATCTGAACTCTCAGTTTAGCATCAAGGTTTGACAAAGGCTCATCCATCAAGAAAACTTTTGGTTCACGAACGATAGCACGACCGAGCGCAACCCTCTGTCTTTGACCTCCGGACAATGCCTTCGGTTTTCTTTCAAGTAAGTGTTCTATGTCAAGAATCTTTGCAGCTTCAAGAACTCTTTTCTTTATTTCATCTTTTGGTAGCTTTCTGAGTTTCAATCCAAATGCCATGTTGTCAAAAACACTCATATGAGGATATAAAGCGTAGTTCTGGAAAACCATCGCAATATCTCTATCCTTAGGAGCAACATCATTAACAAGTTTGTCTCCTATATACAATTCACCTTCGGAAATTTCTTCAAGCCCTGCAACCATTCTAAGGGTTGTGGTCTTTCCACATCCTGAAGGACCTACCAATATAATAAATTCCTTATCCTCAATATCTAAGTTAAAATCATTAACAGCAGTAACTCCTCCAGAATATCTTTTAAATATGTTTTTAAGTTTAACGCTTGCCATCTTTTCCCCTCCCTATATTATTCCGAACTTTTCTACATATTAAATATACCATTTTAACAAAGTCTCAGCTAGTATACTTTTTAACAAAAATCATTTTTATGTATTAGTAACTTTGCATAAACTATTCATGAAATTTGCACATAAAAATCACCCTGCAAGCTTTATATATGAACGGCGATCGTGTTATTTAGCTAATTTTAAAAACACTCATCAATTTCAACTAGCTTTACTAAAAAAAATATTTTTTTAGTTTAATCTTTGAATATTTATAAATATTATTGAATTTTTATGCACCGTTTTGTATAATTATAAATTATATCGCTTACTATACTTAGATATATGCTAAAGCGATTGGTTACTTTTGTGTTTTGCAAAGCTTAATTTAATAAAGTAACAACAATCTAAAAAAGCAACTGAAGTGTTGTTTATAATAACCTTATTACAGGAGGAAAATATTATGATAAATGTAGGAATAATTGGTGCAACAGGTTATGTTGGGATAGAAATAGTTCGATTACTCCAAAATCATCCAGAAATAAATATAACCTCAGTGATATCTCAAAGTTTTGTCGGCAAGAAAATCTCCGATGTTTATCCAAATTTGAGAAATGTTTTTGATATGGAGTGTGAAGGTCTTGACATAGATAGAATTTCAGAAAAAGCTGATATATTTATAACGGCCCTTCCTCACGGCGTATCAAAAGAAGTTATACCAAAACTAGTTGAAAAAAACAAGAGAATTATAGACCATAGTGGCGACTTCCGTTATAAATGTGTTGAAGTCTATGAAAAATGGTACAATGCAAAACATGGTATGCCAGAGTTGCTTGATATATCTGTTTATGGGCTACCGGAACTTCACCGTGAAGCAATAAAGACTGCGAAAATAGTAGGCAATCCCGGTTGTTATCCTACCTGTTCAATTTTAGGAATTGCCCCCTTAATTTCAAATAATCTTATTGATAAAAAGAACATTATAATTGATGCAGCATCAGGTGTATCCGGCGCAGGCAGAAATACAGAGCTTCCATATTCCTTTTGTGAGTGTACCGAAAATTTCAAAGCATATAAAGTATCTAATCATAGACATACTTCAGAAATTGAGCAGGAGTTATCACTTCTCGCGGGAGAGCAGATTTTTGTGTCTTTTACACCCCATTTAGCTCCTATGAAGAGAGGTATGCTAAGTACCATTTATGCAAATCTTTCCTGTGAAAAGTCTGCTTCGGAATTAATCGAACTCTATAAAGAGTTTTACAAAGGCGAATACTTCGTAAGAATATTAGAGGAAGGCAATTTACCCGAAACTAAACATGTCGCAGGTTCAAATTATATCGATATAGGTATTGTTGTAGATAAGCGTCTAAACCGTGTAATAATACTGTCAGCTGTAGATAATTTAGGAAAAGGTGCAGCCGGACAAGCTGTTCAAGACCTAAATATTATGTGTGATTTACCTGAGCACACAGGTCTGGTGACACCTGGATTGTATTTATAATATTTATTAGTGGAGGAATTTAAATGAATACTCATATGGGATCTATAATAAAAAAAGCAGAAATTCTAGTAGAGGCTTTACCCTATATACAAAAACTATCTGGCAAAACCGTTGTAATAAAGTACGGCGGTAATGCGATGATTAATGATGGACTAAAAAACTCTGTTATGGAAGATATTACTCTTCTAAAATATATCGGTTTGAATCCTGTTGTGGTTCACGGCGGTGGTCCTGAAATAAACAAAGCACTTGAGAAATTCTGCATAAAAAGCCAATTTATCAATGGCTTAAGGGTTACCGACAATTCTACTATGGAAGTTGCCCAAATGGTGCTTGTAGGGAAAACCAACAAAGAAATTGTATCTCTTCTAAATAAAATGGGAGGCAAAGCTATTGGTCTTTGCGGTATAGACGGTAATTTGATAGAATGTGAGCAATATAAAACTATTGTAGATGGCAAAGATGTGGATTTAGGTTATGTCGGCAAGATAACCAATATAAACTCCAAACTTATCGAGTTAATTGCAAAAGATGAATATATCCCAGTTGTCGCACCCATTGGAGTAGGCAAAGACGGTCAAAGTTACAACATAAATGCCGACACCGTTGCCGGTGAAATTGCTGCTGCTCTTAAAGCAGAAAAATTAATTCTTCTTACCGATATTGAAGGAGTTAAGTTAAACAAAGATAGCAACGATATAATAACTGCACTAACTGTCAAAGAAACCCATGAACTCATTGAAAGAAAAGTTATTGACGGCGGAATGATTCCTAAAGTATTAGGCTGTGTAGATGCTCTCGAAAAAGGCGTTGGAAGAACACACATTATAGATGGACGTATTCCACACTGTCTTTTACTTGAGATATTTACCAATAAAGGTATAGGAACTATGATCATGAAAGAAAACATTCCGTATTATAGTAATGAGAAATTATAAATATTTCATTTTCTTTGAAGGATTTTTAGTATTTATTTAGAATATATAATAATATATGAAAAAACATGTACAGAGTTTAGACTTAGAAGCTTTACAGTATAATCGATGTTAAATGGTTGTATATAAACTGCAAATCATTTTAGAATTCTCCAGCAAAGTATTGCTATAACTTACTTAGAGCAAAAAGAATTTACAATAAGGCTTATCAAAAAAGTTTGGTTAAGAACAAACTTTTTTGATAAGAATATTATAAGTTCTCTAGTCTATATTTATTTACGACCATAGAAGCCTATAGTAATGAAAGTTTTTTAAATAAGAAGCATTACATTAATCAGGAGGGTTGATTATATTGAGAAATGACCTGCTATATACAATATTAAAGGAAGGTGTTGTAGTGTATACAAGACTTTCTGCAAGCAATTTCTGGCATCAAAATATTGTATATAAAGTTGAGAACAACTCTGTATCTTTAGCCTTAATACCAGGATATCTAGAAAGCATAATAATGACTGGGCAAACTTTAACTATAAAGCTGACCAACGAGGATATTGAATATCTTTTTATTGGTCATATATCTGAAATCCGCCCACACTTCCCAAGCCTTATTACTGTTGATATTAAAAATATTAAGGACTTGAAAAACTGCAGAGTCTTTCCACGATATGATGTTTATGTGGCTGCCAGCATAAAATCCGAAAATTCTGATGACGATCATTTCGCAATTATACATGATATTAGTTTATCAGGAATGGCTTTTTATTCCAAAAAAGATTTCTCAATAGCAAGTGAACAACTTAACTTGACAATATTTCTTCCAAACAAAAACATAATTGTTGCTAAAGGAACTGTCACGAGAAAAATGACTTACGATTCTTATATTGACTACGGAATGAGTTATACTGATATGCAGGAAGAAAACAACAATTCCCTTTATGATTTTTTCTCCATGTTAGAAGTAGAAAAATCTAAATTAAGAGACACTTTCTTTAAATCAATAAAAAAGCACCTTCCCTAATACTCTCAAAACATTGAATTATAGGAAGAGTGTTTTTATTTTGCTCTCAACTGATATTTTTTTGTATTTTTGTCGTATTCTGATATCGCTTGTCAATAAAATTCGTTTCACTCATGAATTGTCTTGTTCGCTAGGAACCCTCTATGTTTCGCTTCGACGGATGCTTCGCATCCTAGGTTGCATAAGCGAGCAGTGTAGCATAGTGAAACGACCTGCCTGAGCACCCTCCTTAAACTAGGAAAGGAGAATCCCCTTTCCAAACCCCAGCATAGAAATCTACAAAAATAGGATTTGTATAATTTCCTATACCCTATAAAAAATCTTCCATTATAAGTATTGCATTTTTATACATTTTTCTGTATAATTATAAACAAACTTAAATGGAGGTACTTTATTATGAAACTAAATGAAATTATTGATATGGACAAAAAATATTTTATGAATACATTTGGCGACAGAACCCCTGTATGCTTTGACTATGGCAAAGGTATTAACCTTTGGGATATAGAAGGAAACAAATACTATGATTTTCTTGGCGGAATAGCAGTAAGTGCAGTAGGTCATTCTCATCCAAAGCTTGTAAATGCAATACAAACACAAGCAGAGAAATTCATACATTGCTCAAATCTATACTATATTGAGCCTCAGGCCAAATTAGCCAAACTATTAGTAAAAAACTCCTGTGCCGATAAAGTTTTCTTTGCAAATAGTGGTGCCGAAGCAAATGAAGGTGCTATAAAACTTGCTCGCATATATTTTAAGAAAAAAGGCATGCCTGAAAAATTCGAAATAATTACTCTAGATAAATCTTTTCACGGAAGAACTCTTGCTACAATTGCCGCTACTGGGCAGGACAAATACCAGAAGCCTTATTCTCCATTGACACCTTCTTTCTTAAAAGTTCCTATAAATGACCTTGATGCCCTTGAAAAAGCTATAAATGCCAATACCTGTGCAGTAATGATTGAGCCAATTCAAGGTGAAAGCGGAGTTAACCTCACAACGAAAGAGTACTTACAGGGTGTAAGGAAATTATGTGATGAAAAAGGCATATTTTTAATCTTCGATGAAGTTCAAAGCGGTCTTGGAAGGACAGGAAAACTATTCGCTTATGAGCATTTCGGTGTTGAACCTGATATATTTACCCTAGCAAAAGCACTAGGAGGAGGCTTCCCTATCGGTGCACTTTTAGCTAAAGATCATGTAGCAAGTGCCTTTGAACCTGGAGATCATGGTTCAACTTTTGGAGGTAATCCCCTCGCTTGTGCTGCAGGACTTGCTTCACTAGAAATAATTCTATCAGAAAATCTTGTAGCCAACTCCGAAAACATGGGTATATATTTAGTCGATAAACTTAAAAGCCTTGCCGGCAAATTCAATTCTGTAAAAGAAATAAGAGGTAAAGGCCTTATGGTTGGTATACAGTTAGCCTCGGAAAATGCTGTAGAAATTAAAAACAAATTATTTGAAAAAGGATATCTTGTAGGTAATGTAGGCAAAAGTATTATTAGACTTTTACCCCCTCTAATAGTTGCCAAACAGGACATAGATGGTATTGTCAGCACATTAGATGGTATTTTATCTGAGATATAATACACTGTAAAATATATTTTTTATATATGGAGGATTTGTTTATGAAACATTTAATAAGTCTTAATGATCTAACTTTAGAAGAAATCGAAAAAATATTAAACCTTTCTGAAAAGCTTAAAAACCAACAAAAAGCTAGGGTAACTCATCACCTTTTATCAGGTAAGACGTTAGGAATGATTTTTACCAAATCTTCCACTAGAACAAGAGTGTCCTTTGAAGTAGGTATGTACCAGTTAGGCGGATATGCACTATTTTTGAGTTCAAATGATATACAGATCGGACGTGGTGAAACCATATATGACACTGCCCAAGTATTATCAAGATATATTGATGGGATAATGATAAGAACCTTCGACCACAGCGACGTCGAAGATTTGGCAAATTACGGGAACATACCTGTTATAAACGGTCTAACCGATTTGTTGCATCCATGCCAGATTTTAGCTGACCTTTTTACAATATATGAGCATAAGGGAACTCTAAAAGGTTTGAAATTGGCATACCTCGGTGACGGAAATAATATAGCACACTCGTTACTTCACGGCTGTTCTAAGGTGGGCATGGATATATCCATCGGTGCTCCAAAAGGTTACCAGTGCAATGAAAACATTGTGTCTAATGCTAAAGAAGCAGCCAAAATCTCAGGTTCTAACGTTGTAATTACAGAAGACCCCGTCGAGGCAATCAAAGATGCAGATGTCGTATATACAGATACTTGGGTAAGCATGGGGCAAGAGTCTGAAAAACAAGCAAGAATAAAGATATTTGAACCCTATAGAGTCGACGGCAATCTCTTCTGTAAAGCAAAGGAAGATGCGATTTTCCTTCACTGTCTTCCTGCCTACAGAGGCTATGAGGTAACTCAAGAGATTATTGACGGTCCGCAATCGCTCGTATTTGACGAAGCAGAAAACAGACTACATGTTCAAAAAGCAATAATGGCAATATTAATGGGTTAATTAAGAAATAGCGAGGTAGAAATGAATTATTCGTTTATAATAAGAAAAGCATCTGTTGAAGACACGGAAGTCATACAGACTATTACGAGAAAATCCTTCAAGAAATACATGGAGGATACTGGGCTCAAAGGCTCAATGGAAGCTTTGGACGAAACACTGGAAGATATAAGAAACGATATTATAAACAAGGAAGTGTTTGTTGCTTTTGTTGACAACATACCAGTAGGTACTATAAGAGTCGAAATATTTCCCGACAATACTGCTTATATAAGTAGGTTTGGAGTAATCCTTGATTACCAAAATATCGGCATCGGGAAATCACTGATATATTTAGTTGACAAACTGATGTTGGCAAAAGGCATAAAAAAAGTTAGTTTACATACTGCTGCTAAATATAAGGACTTAATAAGATTCTATTACGGCAGAGACTTCTACATAGACTCAACGTCTAAGGATAGAGGTTACATACGTGCTCTTTTGGTAAAAGAATATTCGTAAGTCTTTGTATACGTGGCTTATTTGTATCTATCAAATAAAGTCGTTCCATTGGCAGTAGAAATCATAAAGATTAAAGTATAAGAATAAGGCGCTTCGCTATTTTGTGTGGGTAAATGATATGTAAAAATACAACTTTTATGGAAGTACAAAATGTTATATAATATATGCACATAATGAAATAGAAGGAATGGTGCATATATGTTTAACCAAGAAT
>JAAYPF010000244.1 GCA_012519925.1 Clostridiaceae bacterium | reverse complement strand
TTTCTTAATTCCCCCATACTTTTCACCTCTATCCTATTATACTAAAGGACACTAAAAGTGTCTGCAAGTCCTGAAGGAATTACGGACTGAAAGTCCGTGGGTTTAAACCAATCACTTATTAACTAAATCTTTAAATAATTCTGAATTGCCTGTTGCGAATGCTTCCCACATTTGTTTTTCAAAGTTTACTATTTTCTCTTCTAATATCAAATCACTCACAAATATTCCCCCTTTAAAACTTTATTATGGCAAACACGTGCATTTATTTTTCAATTCTTCAACGACTTACCCTATCAATACGCACCTTCACACATACCCTTTGTTAGTTGTTGGAGCACACCCCGCGAAGCCCTTCTAACTAAAAAGCCCTTGCAGAATCAAATAAATTCACAAGGAGATGGATTAATATTATTTAAATCTCTTGCTGCATGAATAACTGCTAAAACGAGAATACTTTCTGTTCCTTCAATCATGTATATAATTTGATAATTATAAAATATGATTTCCCTTATGCTATCATCATATGCTTCCGGTACTTTTCTTCCCATACTTGGTAACATATATAGTTTTTCAACTCCATCAAGTATTCTTCCTATAAACTCAGTCGCATAGTACTCAGAATCTCTAGCAATATAATCCCTTATACTCTCTAAGTCTAAAACTGCCGGTTCTGTCCATCGAATATTCATTTCATTAATAACCTCTTTTTAACATCATCATGAGAAAGAACATTTCCTTCTTCAACAGCTTTTAATGAAGCAGCAATTTTCTTCTTTACACAAAATTGATACATTACGTCATCCCATGTTGCTTGATCTGGTAAACTATCGATTATCTTCTTTGCTTCATCTTTAATAATGCTCACAAAAAATCCCTCTTCTCATAAATATATCTAGATATTAAATTATACCACAAATTATCCCTCATGAATATGCTTTATAAAACCAAATGCAAAGCTTCAACTTAAGAAAACGCGTGCTATTGCAACTAACATCTCGCATGGAAGACGTTCCAGAGTCGGACCCTCAGAGCTTTTCTTCGAAGGCGGTACTTGTCATCCGACGATGGAATGTGGTGCAGCATGCTTCGTGCTCCTTCACCAGAAAATTTATTCCATGACCTTCTTTACCGCACCTTCACTGCCATGCATTATTATCGGATGGATGAGGTCCACACAGACCAGCATGTGACACGGATGTCGCATCCTCACACAAACTTCAACCTACTCAACACTTCAGTAAATAGCAAATAATAAATAAACCTATAATTTTAACATGGGAGTGTAAGTATATATCTTCTTAACTCTTCTTCACCATCAGAAATTGCAATGTCAATCAGTCTTTTGTTGTCAAATGCAGGTATTTCACTATTAAACCAATTTATAAGTTCCTCATCTTTAAACGCTGTATTTCTTTTAGCAAGAGACCAAACATCATCTGGAATTTCTTTTATTAGTGATTTATAATAAATCCCATCTTTCCTTAGCTGATCTGAAATACTTTTCCATGCTTCTTCTAAAGATATATTCATATGTTTGGCTTCCTTTCTTACAAATATAAATCAATCTTTCTAATTAAAACTAAGATAATATTCAAACTCACTAATGACTTGCTTTATCATCTGCAGAGGAATTCTTACTAAACCCACGACATGCCTCATCTTTCCGTTAACGTTCGCCATTTGCGGCGTCGATGAATCTGACTTACAAAGCCCTTATCTAGAGGCGGTGCTTGATAGGAATAGGTAAGGCTTTGAAGTAATCTCCATCTTTTCCCCTCCTCCAAACCGGACCGGAACCTTTCGATTCATCCGGCTTTCCAACAAACAAACTTACTTGCCTCCTTCGGCTTTCAACACTTCACTGTCTCACAACATGTGTCGTGCAAGTTAAATCTTTAATTCAAGCTTTGACCTATACTTTTGAATTTTCTTGATTTTACTATTATCTATGCCTTCTGGTATTTCCTCTCTATGAATATATCCGTCGCATCTTTTACAAAACCATGCCAAATTTGCAACCTTGTTGATCTTATTTAGTGGCTCATTTTCTTTTATCCAATGACAGTGTCTATTGGATTCAACAAGTTTTTCTCCACATGTTTTACATTTACCACCATCTCTATTATACGCATATTCTCTGTTCATGTAAAATTCAAAATTTAGTTTCTCCTCTTTACATTGCTCCAGTTCTTCTATATCATATAAAGGTGGTCTATTTAAAGGAAGGTTTTTATTGGTTTGTTTCAAATAAAGTTCTCTCCCTTCCTCTGTATATGGCGTTGTTTTCTGATTATATGGGCGTCTTATCCATTGACTATGTGTTATGAACGCTTTAGTTATTCCTATGTTCATTTCCCCAATTCTTATTGCATATGTTCTAGACTTGTACCCTTTATGCCTTTGCGGTCTATTTGTTAACTCTTCAAGCATTACTCTATATTTCTTGTGGTCCTTTGGATACATCTATTTAAATGTATAGTGTGATGTTTCTCTAATCCTATAGTCTATGTAATTAAAAGCTTTGCTGCATATAAATATTTTATTGTATTCTGCTACTCCTACTATCATTGAATTTATCTTTTCAATTTGTGTAGCCTTACTTTGTTTATTTCCCATATATTTCAGTTGCCTTATTTCTTGTGATATCTCTCTTGTTTTTGTTTTTACTCTATCCATATCTGAAAATGCTTTTCCTACTATATTTGTAGGCTTTAGGTTCTTTGGTGTACTTCTTGCTTTTTCCGCTTTAATCATGAATCCCAGAAATTTAATTGGCTTTTCAGCAATATTAGTAATGACTGTTTTTTCACTTGAGAGTTCTAGCTTTAGTTTGTGCTTGAAATATTTATTCAGATATTTCAAAATCCTATTAGCTTCTGATTCTGTTGTTGTTTGAAGTGTCCAATCGTCAGCGTAACGTACAAGATATTTAGGTTTTATTCCTCTATTTCTTAGTCTTGTCCTGTCATCTTCTACTCTTTTACAGGAACGTTCTGGGTATTGATACATTTTTCCTACTGTCTAGTCAAAATCATTTAAGTATACGTTTGCAAGTAATGGTGATATTACACCACCTTGCACTGTTCCCATTTCTGTAGAGTAGAATGAATTTTCCTCTAAGTATCCTGCTTCAAGCATCTTCTTTAAGATTGCAAGTATTTTTTTATCACGCACACCCATTTTCCAGAGCTTTTTGAGTAGTATTCTATGATTTATGTTATCGAAAAATGATTTTATATCTCCTTCGATTATATATGTTGGTTTAACTTTTGAGTTTACATTTACTTTGCTTACTATGTCCATTACTGCATGTTTTGTTGCCCTGTATGGTCTAAATCCAAAGCTGTTTGGAAAGAATTTTGCTTCTACTATCGGTTCTATTACTATTCTGATACATTCTTGAATTATTCTTTCCAAAATCGTTGGAATCCCTAACGGTCTTAGTTTTCCATTACTCTTTTTAATGTATATACGCTTTACTAGTCTTGGTTTGTAGTTTCGTACTTGTTTTTGTATAAGTTTTATTAGTTCATCCTTTTTCATTTGAAGACACTTGTCTATTTTATTGTTATCAACACCTGGAGTTTTTGCTCCCTTATTAGCTTTAATGTTGTGAATTGCTGTAGTGATTGTTACTTCATTGAATGCAACTTCCAGTATTCCATGAAAGTATTTACCTTTCTTGCTTTGACTATAGATAAAATCAAGTTTTTCTTTAAGTTCTGCCTCGCTCGTGAAGCTGTGCTTTAAATGCATAGTTTCCTATGGTGCACTACTCATATTTCAGAGAGTTAAAGCCTCACTTTTAAGATTTAATTTATTTGCCTATCTAGTGTCCTTCTCCATGTAGCTGGCTTTCACCAGCCATCATTAACGAGGCATCATAACAGATTCATGTTCTTCACCATGCTTTCTGGAAGCCCGCTCCATCTATTAAACCATGCCAAGTTTCCTTGGTTTAGGTGATTCAGGCTACGACTTCACCCCGAAAACTTCACTGCCATGCATTGTTCTCTGATTTGCCACGCCCTCAACGACCAGAGCCCGCACGGATGCGGGCCCTTTAAAACATGTTAAATATCTGTAATAACAATTTTGTAAAATTCATCACAAGATTTGATAATATCTATTTAACACGCCTCATAATAATTTCTTCCTGCTTGGTTACCTCATTTTCAATACGTTCTAAAAGGTCAGTATGCTGCTTATATCCATCAAATAAAGCTTTAACTTTTGGATTAAGTTCATTTTCTAATCTTATAATATCGTTTTTATCTGCCTTTTCATCCAACTTTTTATTTACTTCCTTAAATTGTTCTGTCATTTCAGAATACATCTTTGTAAGTAATTCAAATGATTTATCTTCCATTTATTTCGTCCTCCTTATAACACCTAGTATATATTTTACCATATTTTCTTCATAATAAATATTAATTTTTTTGTTCTTTAAGTATATGTAATTACTCCAGAGACTTTACGCTCAAAATCTGCATAGCCATAGGTAAGCCTTTGAAGTGATCTCTAGCTTTTCCCCGGCTCCAAACCGGACAGGAACCTTTCGATTCATCCGGCTTTCCAACAAACCAACCTACTTGCCTTCCTCGGCTTTCGACTTC
>JAAYPF010000243.1 GCA_012519925.1 Clostridiaceae bacterium | reverse complement strand
TTACCTGAGATAACAGCATTTGTAGTCGCTTTAGCTGAAATGATTTTCTTATTATTATTTGTATCATCCATATATAGGTTTATCGGCTCAAGTTCTGCTTCCGTATCAAAGACATAGGTACCATCAGCTTCTCTTGTGTATGCTTGCCAACCATAAACATTCAAGCCTCCAGCGGTTACTAAATTTCCCACCTTATCAATTCCGAAATTTCCTGCCCTTGTAAATCGGAATGTATCTGTACTACCACCTTTTACAATAAAAAATCCGTCACCTTCAATGGCAAGATCCGTTGGATTGTCCGTCCTCTGAACGCTTCCGTTTGTCATAATGGTATCTACAGAAGCAATGCCAACACCAAGACCAATTTGCATTGGGTTGGTTCCTCCCCTGCCACTAATAGGATCTGGTGCACTTGCACCCTGTAAAGTCTGACTAAATACTTGCTCAAATGTTACTCTGCCTGATTTAAATGCAACGGTATTAACATTAGAAATGTTATTACCTATTACGTCCATTTTTGATTGATGAACACGCAGGCCAGAAACACCTGAGAACATTGATCTCATCATAAATAAATTGACCTCCTTTTGGTCTATTCCTTCACTCAATCCAGAATAGCTAGCCTCCCGAAAGGGTCCGGCTATTAAAAATTTAATTAATTGAAAATCATGCAAATACTGCCCCATCGATGTTGGTAAAAACATTCTCCTTAAGCTCATTGCTGTTTACTGCAGTGATTACTGTCCTGTTTTTTACATTCACTACTAAAGCTATATCATCCATCATCACAAGTGAGTCTTTTACACCTTTTTTCTCAGCCTTGTCTAATGCATTAGATATCTTTTGTTTCTGGATGTCCGTAATTTTGATATTTCTTGTTTCTAAGCGCATTTGAGCATGCTTCGAGAATTTCACATCGGAGGTTTCATTGATTTTTTGCTTTAGAATATCGTCAAAACTGTTCTGAGTCTTTTCTTTTGCTTTATTGATATTAGTCTTATTCAGTTGGTTTTCCGATATTTTATTTAAGTGATTATACATGTTGTTATTTATAATCATTGTCTCACCTCCAAACAGACAAAATACAACTTAGGTTTAAACTATCACGGGGTCTTCCCCATTATTGTCGCTTTCATTGTCCTCGTTCGCAAACTGTGGGAATTTAATGCTTAAAATACTGTCAACCGGAACCTTAACGCCATCTAGTAATGCTTTTATCTTGCCATTACCATCAACTCCAAAATCGACAAGCACTGCATTGACAGACACTTCATTTCCTGCTTCATCCGACACTATTAATGAAACATTTGAGCCTTTATTGTCATAAAGGTATTCTTTAATGTAATTTGGATTCACAGAAGTAAAAGTACTTTTTACTGCTGCTACGTCCACCGTTACACCATCCATTACAGCATAGTTCTCATAGGCGTCTTTAGTTACTTCTCTTACAATACCATTTACACCAACAATTTCTCCTGAGTCGGAATCAAATACAAACCCTTGGCAAGCAAAACCTATAAGTCCTGAGTAATCGGATAATTTTGTAGTGTTAAATTTATTCACATCATCAGTAACCTCAAATACATCCTCAACAGGAACATCATAGTCATTAACAACAACGTATACCTTTCCACTCTGAAGCTTAACACTTGAAACTTCACCAGTTATGATACCTGTGCCTGTTGAAGCATTGGAAGTATTTGCAGAAATTACTTTTCCAATCATATTAAATGCCTTTGAAGCGGAATAGCTTGTGTTTAAATTCTGCATTTGTTCTAATGCACTAAACTGAGCCATTTGTGCAATAAATTGTGTATCATCCTGAGGGTTTAGTGGGTCTTGGTATCGGAGCTGAGTTACGAGTAAGTTTAGAAATTCGTCCTTGCCAAGTTCTCCTGTATTTCTTTTGGATGCTTTAGTGCCAGTTGTTTCTTCAATAATTTGTTCTATAGTTTTTTGACTGTTTACAGAATTTACACTCATGGTTTTACCTCCTTTCTTTGAGTTTAATAGATTTTTTAGCCTGGGATGCTAAATTATTAGGCTTTAAGATTTATGCTACTGGTGTTTACCATATAAGGATTTATTACTTCATGTTTTTCTTCTATGCCAGTTACTCCAGCCGACACAACCGACATTATCTTTTCAGCCTTATTTGACCTGCTACTTTTAGAATGCTCATTCCCTTGGTCAAAGCTTCTTCTAGAGTCCTGCCTAACCGATACACTAAACCCTTGAACTGAGAACCCTTGTTTTGTGAGAGATTGCTTTAGACTATCCATATTAGCTTCAATAGCTGCCTTAACCTGCTCACTTTCAGCTACAAATTTAGCAACTACAGCACCTCTTTCTGTTACTACTTTAAGGGATAACTTCCCAAGGTGGTCCGGTTTTAAGTCAATAACCATTTCGCTTTTCTCATCAGTCAAAGTAGCTTTTGCCTTTTCAACTATCTGAGTGATTAATTCCTTATTTGAAACATAAACTTCACTCTTCACATCAGATATTTGACTTATTTCCTTCATGTTTATCTGCTCGTTCATTATAGTGCCAAATCCATTTCGAAAGATAGCTTTTGTGTTATTTTCAAGGGTATAATCTTTCTGGGTCTCTAGCAGGTCATTGTTTTGTGTCTCATCGTCCTTTGTAGTATTTTCTGAATCTTCTTCTGATTTACTAGCCTCGGTAGAAGTTGTAGATACTAAAGGTTCTGTGTTCTCCTCGAAGGTTGTGGCTTCTATGCCATTATTAACTTCCTTTTGTTCATTTTCAATTCCTAATGTTTTTAAGTTATTTGCATTATTCGCCTCAAGCTTGTTTGAGATACTTTCAAAAAATCCTTCTTCATCACTTTTTAATTTGTTATCTAATTGACTTAGTATATCCTTTAGTCTTTTTCCAAATTCTACACTATCAATAGGAAGTTTTTGATCAGCCTCAACCACTTCAACCTCAGCACCCTCAAAATTAATCCAATCAGCTCTATCAATGTTCTTTGCACTAATTTCACTTACTAAGTCCTTTGATTCCTTTGCAACAAAACCGATTATTTCAGTTAGTATAGTCTTTTGATCACTGTCCAACCCAAAATAATCCGATATCTTTTGAGCAACCTCAGCTGTTTTAGCTTGGTCTGCCAAGTCCTCAATACTTATATTTAGTGTATTGAGAATGCCATTTAACTCCTCAACACTAATATTGAGTATTTCTGCTATGCTTTCCTCGACAATCGTTTCTTGTATTTTTGATGCTGAGTCTTTCTCTTTAATAGTGTTTTCTTTCTTCTCTCTTGAGGATATTTGTTTGTTTTTTCCTATAGCTTCCTTATAACTGTTTATTTTATTGTCCCTTCTTAGATCATGTGCTTTAGATCGAGTATCAACACTTTTTTCAACTGTTTCCCGACAACCACAGTTCATACTTTTTTTAGTGCCCCTATAATCTTTGTTTAAGCTACTGTTATCAACTGCAGCTTTTAAAGTGTTATTGAAGTTAGTATGTATCCGTGAATTTATCGATTCTTTCCTCTTTGTGTCCATGATGTTTTCAACCGGTTTAGCAAAGAAATCTACAACAAAACCCTGTGTTATCATTGTTTTCACCTCCTTTCCTTAGTATTGCTATTAAGGTGCTTTACTAAAAAACACCTTAAACTTAATATTTAAAAAGGAAATTTGTCATTTTGAAAAATTGATTCCATAATCTTTTGCTATTTTATCGGTTACCTTAGCAGCAAACTCATGGCTCATTTCTGAGATTATTTCTGCGGCTATATCCTTTTTCATGTTTATTAGAGTATAGGATATCAAGTCTATCTTTGAATCTCCAAGTTGTTCAAAGATTTTTGCACTAGAACCTGTATCCATTTTTTCGTATAGTTGAGCAAATTGTTTTGCTTCCTGTTCTTCCTTTTGTTCCTCAACAATTTCTTTATATAATTTTTCAGCTACTTCACTATTAATTTTAGCAAAATACTCAGCAAATCCATCTTTGTCGCCCTTTGCCACTAGTTGGTCAACTTCCTTTTTATATGTTTCCAATTCTGCTTTTTCTCTTAGTATTTCATTTTTTATTTTTTCATTTTCTGCAACCAATTTATCTGCATTTTCTTTATACTTCAAAAGTTCTTCATTTTGTTTCTTAATATCGTCAATTTGTTTCTTTAGTTCC
>JAAYPF010000005.1 GCA_012519925.1 Clostridiaceae bacterium | reverse complement strand
TATCTGATTTAAATAATAAACTTACAGAAGGAGAGAGCTTGAATATTGTACTTGAGAAGGGAAATGTAATAAGGGGTGAAATAAGACTTCCCGAAGATGAAGTTGCTGGAAAAGGTGGTTTTCCTGTAACTATATCTGCAATTTACTATACAAAACATTATACTATTCAGGGACAAATAGAACTCGCTAATTTTATAGACAAGGAAGTTATAATACCTGAAGGTGAAAACGGCGTTAGTTATGAAGTGACTGTTTATCCGCAATACTCAAAGTATTATATACAGTATAGATTAAATAAAAATACAGAAGAATATAGAGGATACTATAGTAAGAGTGGAACAGTAACAATGTTTGATAAGGAAGAGTGTGCTATTACAGTTACTAAAGATGTCAATGATATTGATCTTGATCTATTAGATGGACAGAAAATTCCAGAAGCTTTATATGGGGATGTGAACAACGATGGAGAAGTTGATGCAATTGACCTAGCTAAGTTTAGAGGATATTTATTAGGGATTTACGGTAAAGATGAAATAACGATTAAGAATACCGACCTGAATTTAGACGAAGAAATAGACTCCCTAGATTTTGGACTGTTAAGAAAGTATTTGCTTGGAATGATTCACGAGTTGCCAGTTGTCTCTACTCCAACCTATTCATACAATACGTATTTAAATTATGATTTTAATAACAACAGATTAGGAGAATGGACTTTATCTACAACTAATGGTGGAAAAGCAGATTACGTAGCAGAAAACGGAAAATTGAAGTTGAGTGTTCAAGATGGGGGAAATGATATGTGGGCTGTATCCCTTGATCATAAAATACCTTCATTATCTGCTGGGAGGAATTATATAATTGAATTTAAGATCATGTCTACAAAGGATGCAAATGTTTACTCAAAGATAGGTGAGTCTCATGAACCTTATAGATATGTGTGGGCTAACAACTGGAGTAAAATAACGTTACCTGCAAATGAGGTTGTATCGTTACGGCAATCTTTTACACCTGATGATACATATTTCGATGAAGAAATATCCTTTTATTTTGGTGGTCAGTTAGCAGGTGAAGTTCCATATGAAGTTTTCATTGATGATGTAGTGATAATGGGATATTAATAAAATAGTATAGGAATTTGCATTTTGAAAGTTCGCCCTAAAGGGCACTTAAGTTCAAAAATAGACAAAACTATTTACTTAAAAGGAAAGAGTATACGAAATAGAGGATGATAACAGCTGTCAGCCTCTATTTTGCTGTTATCAAACAATTTCTTTTCATTTTTGTTTTGTTTTTTTGGTAAGTAGATGTATGATATAATATATTTAGAAACTAAAAAACTTAAAAGTGATATTTGGATATTGATTAATATAAATTGAGATGATATGTATGAAAAATAGAAACTTTAAATTTAATACCAATTCTAAGCTAATAGAACGAGATGCTGATATTAGCGTTCTTACAGACTTCATAAAACAGTTAAATACAGAAAAACGAGGGGTGTTAAGAATTGTTGCTACGCAGGGTTGTGGAACAACAAGCTTTCTAAATATAGCTTCCTCTATTGCTCTAGAGCATAATTATGAAGTTGTTGACATAAAGGAATATAGTTTTGATAAATTAAAAGCTTATAAATTGTTATACGCGACCGATGAAATAATAGATTGCAATACTAAAGTTCCTAAAAATACGCAAAGTTGTTCATCTAAAAGTATAAATAAAAATCCTGGACAGATTATTATAATAGATAACATTGATCAGCTAGATAAAGAAATTTTAAGAATTCTTACAAAACTATTATCTAAAGAAAATAGTTTTGTTCTAGCCCTGATTTATTCAACAAATTCCAATCTAACTACAGATATTGACTATATTGATATTCCGGTTTATAAGACAATTTTCTTAGAGCCCTTGTCACCAATGGGTCTACGTCGATTGCTAGGGATAGTCCTTTTTTGGGACAAGCCTCCAAAGATTATATTAGAATACCTATATAACAAGACCTTAGGATTACCCAAATATATAAAATCTGAAATTGAATTTCTGATTGAGAAAGAAATAATTATTTATGACAATCAAAAGGGTTGGAGTGCAGATGAAGAATATTTGTCAAATTTAGTAAACAAGATCAGAAAGAATAACTGTGAACTCCCAAAAAACAATTTGCCCGCGGAGACAACAGAATTTGTAGGACGTGAAGGAGAGATCGAAGAGTTATTAGTTTTGCTTGAAAAAGCAAGACTTGTGACGCTTATTGGTCCTGGTGGAATAGGAAAAAGTAGATTATCACTTAAGGTTGCTTTATTGTGCCTTTCAAAATATAAGGATGGAGTTTTTTTAGTTTCTCTGTCGCAAGTAACAAAAACGGAATTGTTGATATCAAGCATTGCAAAAACTCTAAACATACCAGAAATACAAGGACAGAACACATTAGATGCTATTAAAAACACCTTAAAGCACAAAAACCTCCTGATGATTCTTGATAATTTTGAGCAGCTCATAGATTGTGCTCCGATTCTGACAGATCTGCTCGCTATAGCAGCGGATTTATCCTTAATTGTAACAAGTCGTCAGCCGTTGAAAGTATATGGAGAACATTTATTTAATGTTCCACCGCTGGAAATCCCAAATTTAGATAGTGATTTTACTGCTGAATTGTTGGAGAAACAGCCTGCTGTCAATCTGTTTTTAACACGGGCTAGAGCTATCAAAAATGATTTTTGTATTTCAGAAGAAAATGTTTCACAAATAGCGAAGCTATGTGTATGCCTTGAGGGAATACCATTGGCTATCGAGCTTGCGGCTGCAAACATTGGGAAGATTTCACTAGACACAATGGTGAAGGAGCGACAAAAACGACTAAATTGGCTGATAGATGGTCCTAAAAGTTTACCCGATCGTCAGCGTACAATGAAAAACGCTATTGAATGGGGATTCAACCAATTGAGTTTTGACCAAAAAAGAATACTTACAAGGCTAGGTGTTTTTAAAGGAAAATTTAGCATAAAGGCAGTATCGGCTGTAATAAATAGAAAAAATGATATTGATAATTTATATGAGAATTTATTGGACTTAGCAAATAAGAGCATTCTTATGATTGATTCAGAATTCAAGGAAAGAGAAGAATGCTGTTTTAATATGCTTGAAATATTCAGGGAATATGCTGAATTGTTACTGTCAAAAGATAGTGATGAAAAATTTATAAAAGAATGCCATGCCAATTATTTTTATTCTTATGCTATTGATGCAGAAAGCAATTTTTATGATTCTGACCGTCAAACGGGTCTTGATATGATAGATAAAGCATATTTGGATATAATTTGTGCATTAGAGTATTACACGAATACAAATTGTCTTGAAAAAGAGTTGCACCTAGCTATATCAATTGGCTACTATTGGGAGGCAAGAGGCTATTGGGATAAAGGCGAAAGTGTGTTGAGATCTATTATTCAAAGACAGGATAACTCTTTACATAAAAAATATTATATAAAGGCATACCAATGGTTTGGTCGATTTGTTTTTCTAAATGGCAATTACGATAAAGCGGTTAAGATTTTCGAACAAGGTTTGCGATTGGCGATGGAAGCAAAGGACCCTATGGGAGAGGCTTCTATTAAGTATAATTTGGCATTGACAAATCACATATTGGGCAATTTACAATATCAAGTGGAATTATTGAATCAAAGCTTGAGACTATACCGTGAGGCACATTACAAGCGTGGCATAGCTGAGGTTCTTCAAGAACTTAGCCAGGTTTATTATTTTGATGGATCCTATGATATGGCGGAAATGTGTCTAAATGAAAGCCTTGACATTAACAAAGAATATGGCGACAAGTATGGTGTATTAAGGACCTATGGAAGAATGGGTCTGATCCTAAGGGGTAAGGGTGAGTCTCGGCAGGCAATGGAAATGTTTCATAAGTATCTTTTGGGCTCCGAAGAGATAGGGGATAGAGTTGAAATAGCCTTTGCGTTAATAAATATTGGAGAACTAGCACGTTCTCAGGGAGATTATGCACTTGCACATAGTTATTATTTGAAAAGTCTAGACCTTGGATACGAATTGGGCTACACGTCTATAATAGCACGTATAAAGAAGGATTTAGGTGAAATATGCCATCATATGGGTGACGTGGATAAGGCATACGAGTTATTCAACGACAGCTTGGCGTTATTAAATGAAACAGGTCATAAAGGAGACATACCTTGGGTATATCGTGGTTTAGCTGAGTTGGAGTTAGCACAGGGGAATTATTTAAAAGCGGAGGAGTTATTTTTACTTGGAATAAAACTCTATATTGAAATAAAACAAAATACTCTAAGCTATATTTTTTTAGTGTTTGAAGGACTTGCTACCGTCTCAACAATGCTTGGAGATTTCACAAGAGCTGCTTGTCTATTTGCAGCAGCAGACAGGTTATTTGAGAAGGTGGGCAAATTGTTGGCAATAGATGATATGAATTCATTTCAAGACCGGCTAAATACCCTTCGTATAAAGATGGATGCCGATGCTTTTGAATTGTCATGGAATGAAGGTAGGAGTATGAGTCTTGAACATGCTATGGGATATGCTTTAGATGATAAGAAATATGATAGAACAATGGCTAGTAAAATGATAAATTACATACAAGAAAATTATATAAGAGATATTTCTCTTAATGACATATCGGAACATTTCAATATGTCTACTTCATATTTTAGTACAATGTTTAAATACTATACTGGTCAGAATTTTAAAGAATATTTGAACCTATGCAGAGTTAATGCCTCTAAAGAGCTTATGCAAAAAGAGAGTAATTTGAAAATTAATGAAATTGCAACAAGAGTAGGTTGCAGTGGAGCTGTAACGTTTATCCGCATGTTCAAAAAGTACGAAGGTGTATCTCCAGGACAATATTATTCTGAGTTGGGATATTTCAAAAAATAAACGATGAAATATTTAGGTGCTGTTTTCTACTTTCACCCCAAAAAAATATAATGAATCATAAATAATGCTAATAGAAACCACAGCATGTTTGTTATAGAATTAAATTAAACCAGATAAAATCAGAAATAATAGGGGGATATTCTATGTTAAAGAAAAGAAAACTATCTATTCTAGTGGCAATAATGTTGTTATTAGGTGTAACAATATTCCCGATGAATGGAAGTGCTGAAACCGAACTAAAAATTGGTGCTTGGTTAGGTGAACAACCTACTGATGCTGGAGTCAAGGCATTTAATCAGCTACAAAACAGAAATCTAGATATTGTTCATATGTATATGGATTGGAGCACTAATTTTAATTCTATAAGGAATAATGTAGATTCTGCATATTCAAACAACGCAACTATATTAATTACATGGGAACCTTGGGAATATGATACTGTTCAGATTATGAACGGTAACGCGGACAGCTATCTTAAAAGAATGGCTCAAGATATGAAGTCATATGGAAAGGAAATTTGGTTGAGACCTTTACATGAAGCCAATGGTGATTGGTATCCATGGGCTATAGGCTATAAAAGCGGTAACAATACAAATAGCACATATATAGCTGCATTCAGGCATATTGTGGATATTTTCAGAAATGAAGGTGCAAACAATATAAAATGGATATTCACTTTAAACTGTGATAATGTAGGACCAAATACCTCTTATGAAGGAATTTATCCTGGTGATAATTATGTAGACTACAATTCTATAGATGGTTATAATTGGGGGACTACACAATCATGGGGAAGTACTTGGGATTCTTTTGATCAGATTTTTTCAAGAGCATATAACAGCCTGAAAAACTATAATAAGCCAATTTTCATAGCTGAATGGGCTTCGGCAGAAATAGGTGGAAACAAGGCACAGTGGATTACCGATTCTTTTAATACAATTAGATCGTCTTATCCTAGAATTTTTGCAGCGGTTTGGTTTAGCCACAATAAAGAAACTGACTGGAGAATCAACTCAAGCGAAGCAACCCTAAATGCTTATAAAAATGCTATAAAAAAGACAAGCTCTACACCTACACCAACTGTATCTACACCGACTCCCACTCCTACACTCGATAGATATGTTATTGGTGATTCGAATGGGGACAATAGTTTTGATTCTATTGACTTTGGTTATTTGAGAAAGTATTTATTAGGAATGATTAGTGAATTCCCGTATGAATATGGTATGTTGGCAGCAGATGTTGATGGAAATGGGGAAATTAATTCAGTGGATTTTGGATATATGAGACTGGTTTTAATTGGTATGAGGTCTGAATTTCCAAAAAGGAATTAACGGTTTAAATGATATATAAAATGCTGTCAAAGAAGAAATAAAAAAGTTTTTTATATGTAATTGTGAAACTCCGGTGCCTTAGCGGCTATCGGAGTTTTTTTATTTTCTAAGAAAGTGCATTGATTTTCTAAAAAAATAAAACCTTGAGTCGCAGAAGACGCAAGGCTTTCAAAAGAAATGTAAAAGTGTACCATATGGGTTTTAAACGGGGCGTAGCCCCTT
>JAAYPF010000242.1 GCA_012519925.1 Clostridiaceae bacterium | reverse complement strand
TTGTGCAGGTGTTTTGGCCTATCGTGCAATATCAGGTGGAATAGGGTGCAATAATCAGTCCGCAATGAGGGCTTTGTTTTTTGCATTCTTTTTTAGTTTTTTGCTAGTTTTGCATTGTTTCAACCTTTTCATCAAAAAAATTAATAAGATTATTTTCTTTTTTAGTAACAGTTAAAGTTGCATCTTCATTCCCAATAAGTGTAACTAACTCTACCGGGTAGCTTGATAATGAGTAACTATTTTTGATACCTTCGGGCAAATTTGATTTGCCAGAAACTATCGGCCCATTATAGTCAACCCTTAGATCGTAAGTATAAACATCATTAATTTGGTTAGTTATATACTGCATTGAAGTTTCAAATCCAAAAGCAGTAATCAGGAGAATAACACATACAATACCCCCCATTGAACTCGCTTTAGCTTTTGTTTGTTTAGAAAAATATTTCTTAAAATAAGTTTATTGCCATAAGTTAGTCTACTCCAAACACCTGACATTCTTTCCAGCAATATACCTTTCATTTTTTTGGAAGTTTAGGACGCATAGCCTGTGCTGCACGTTCTTTTAATACTTTTCTACCACTTAAGTAACATGCTATTGTCCCGAAAATTACAGATACAATTATAGGCGGAATTATAGTATAAGGAGCTATATCCAGTGTACAACCGGGTAGTGAATAAGTTTGTTCTATAACTGTATTTAGCAAAGGTTTGAGTTGCATCAAAAAACATAACGCCCCTCAATTTTATTTATATCTTCTATATCATGTAGTGTATCTATTTCGCTTTGTGAAACTTTACTATAATACACAGTCAAATCGCTTAGATTATGCTCTTTGAAATAAACCTTCGTATACTGACTAAGATCATTGCTTATAGTTATCAGTCCAGCATAAAAAAATGCTCCCACTGCTATAACTAGAACAATTGCTGCAAATTGCCCCTTTGACTCTTTTATATCCCTTAATAACTTTATATCTTGCACACCTCAGCCGCAAATTCCACATTTTCAAGTGCAGTCAGATTAGGGGTTAAATTATAAAATTGGAATACAAATCCCACATTTTCACCACGGTATGATGTTAACCTTTTCTCGTTGAATTTCGTTATATCTTCACCATTAACAAATACTTGCTCTGATGTAGCAGTATCCATACCCCCAAGAATATTCAATATAGTGCTTTTACCAGCACCGCTCGCCCCTAAAATAACAACAAATTCTCCTTCTGATATAGTAAAGTCAACTCCATTAAGTGCTTTTATAGGTACATCACCTATCTTATATTGTGACCTTCTTAAATTCAATTAAATTTTTTTTCACGAATTACAGCTCCTTCACTCATAGTTGTATTTTGTTATTTCAATTGCCCTTGATTTTTACCAGATAAAGTATTATAATATACCTTAAACTAAATTTAATATATGTTTCTTGAAGGGAGAGTGCTATATTTTGCGCTATCTGATAGTAGCAATTATAGTAATAACAGTAGTTATGAATTTACTTTCAGAGACAGCATTAGCGGTTTGTTAACTGTTACTTAATATGAAGATTAAGATTGGGCATATTAAGCCCTTATCTAGTTTTTAATGCTTTGAAAGAAATGAAAGGCGATAGGATTTATATCTTATCGCTTTTTTATTTAATGTCTAGCATAGCTGTAAATTATGTTTTAATAATCACTCAATATAGATCTATTTATTCCCTGCAGGAAATACATTTATAATACCTAGCAAAAACTGTCTATATAAAGCAAAATCTATAGAATCAACTTCTGCGTCGTCATTGACATCTGCTGCCTCAAATCCCTTTGAATAAGAAAACTCCTTGATACCTAAAAGATAACTTCTTAACAGTGCAAAATCTATTGCATCTGTATTTCCATCACCATTTAAATCGCCGTATAAAACTGTTTGAACAGGCGTCGGTGTTGGTGTCGCTATTGGTGATGGCTTCGAAGTACTAACAACAAATACATTATCAATTATTTTAAAGTAGCATCCTGTTTTTCAATATCTGTTGAAACTTCTTCTAGTTTTAGTAAATAAGCATAATGCCTTATATATCTATTAGGATTGTTATAGGATTGAAAGGAGGACCATGATGAATCCTTTAAGCCCGGCACTTTCTTGAACGTTGCATCCTGTTTAAAGGAATTCGTACCATCATCTTTTGCCAGTTCAAAATCAAAGTTATTGCTTCTTAAATAATAACCGGGATAGTTTGTCGATTCAAAGGAAATATACCCCGATGAATTTGCAAGACCGGGAACAATTTTCCACATTGAGTCTGCAAATGGAGAAATATCAGAATCAATTCTTACATCCAAATTAATATGCCTTACATATCTGTCGGGATAATTATAGGACTGTATTCTGCTGCTTGCCTCACTTGGCCATCTTGTAACAAGGGCATTGTACTCCTTCTCAGTAATGTTAAGAATACTTCCATGCCTTTTTTTATTTGCTCCTAGGGAATATTCCTCAGAATTGAGCACTCTATAATTAGTTGTAGTAGTCAAATCCTTTGATACCAACGGAAGATATCCCTTACCCGCTGCATATTGATCAACCATTAACCCCCACTGATTTTCGTTGTTGAATTTATATAGAATTGGCCCTTCCACTTGGGCTTCCGTATATCCTAAATGTGCTATATTGCCAATATTTGTCCAGGTTCCTAGAATTGAATTGCTGCCTTCGTGGGTAATCTGTCCATCTCTAGATGCTCTTATGTACTTATATTGTCCGTCTACTCTTAATATTTGGGTGTCAATAATCCCCTGGCTACCAGGACGGTCAATATATAGCTTAGCTTCAGTAAACGAAATAAAATCCTTTGTGGTACAATAGTAAATTCTCGCCTTACTAATTCCATTTAGCATTGAAGTGGTAGCCCAATACACAACATAATTTCCCGAGGCTTCGTCATAAATTGCTTCTGGTGCCCATACGCAACCAGCTGACGGGATATTGGCTCCTACGTTCACCAATCTTGGCGAAGACCAGTTTATCAAATCCGTTGATTCCCATATAACAATTGATGTACTCCCACTGTACTGTGCCGCACTCCATCCTTTTCCGCTGGCAATCCTCAAATCCGTTGCAATTATCCAGTATTTGCTGCCATCAAAAGAACGAATAATCGCTTGGTCTCTGACACCTTTTTCTCCAACATTGGAAATCAGCACTGGAGCTGAATTATTTAAATCAGTCCAATGAAAACCGTCTTTACTAACAGCAAAATATGTCTGCTCCCCATTTGTGCTCTCTCCTGTAAAGTGAACAAGCAAATATGCCGCATAAGGCTCTTCCGCCGATAATACATAAGTATTTGTTGTTAATGACATGATAATAATCAAGCTAAATATCATTAATGTATACAATATCTTTTTACATCTATTATACATATCCCCTACCCCTAAATTAAAATTCGTATAAAGCTCTTTCTTTTACTATTATCATATAATAAAAGTATATCATAAATTTAAAAAATAAGATTTAAAATTAACAAAATATTTCCTAGTTCCTCTCTATTTTGTTTGAGTAATAAAACAGCGAAATTTATCTATTTGTAAGTAATTCCACTTACAAATACAAAACTATTGTTGCACATATCCTTCATTATGTATATTATAGACTTTATAGAACAATTTTTAAAATGCGGGGTAGAATATGAAGTTCAAATATACAATTTTAATACTATCAATAATGTTTATTACAGCTTGTACTATAAGTAATTCCTCTACTCATACAGTACAACCTTCCTACGACAACCATCAATCTGGTAAAACACCTTCAGCTACTAAAGTAATCTCGCCAACACCAATTAATAAATATCCAGAAAAGAGTAAGAATGTTGTAAACCTACAGCCTTCGCCTCAAGACCTATCCACTTCTCCTATAAAGCTGACCGAAGCAACAGTTACCAAAATTGTGGACGGTGATACGATCTATGTACGAATTAAAGACAAATCCCATAAAATTCGGCTGGTTGGGATAAACTGTCCTGAATTCACAAAAGAAATTGAATTCTATGGCAAAGAGTCTACAGAATTCACCAAAAATCAGCTTCTTAATAAAAAAGTATACTTAGAAATGGATGTAAGTGACAAAGACCAGTATGGCAGGCTACTAAGATATATTTGGTTGGATATTCCCACTGACATAAATGAAAAGGAAATCCGCACTAAATTGTTCAATGCTATTCTTGTTATAAATGGCTTTGCCCGTGCCGGCTATTACCCTCCTGATTTGAAGTACACAGAATATTTAAAAGATTTCCAGCAAGAAGCAAAGCATAGTAAACTTGGACTATGGAGTTCCCAGTCAAAAAAATAAGCCTTCGATTAAATAGTCTACAATTAATTTATCCAGCTACTTTTTGTCCTGTTAATTGAGCCTTTCTTATGCTTACAATAAAAACTGCCCCTGTTGCGACAATACATTCTGTCAATACAAAAGACAACCAAACCCCTTCCATATTCCAAACTTTACCCAACAAAAGTACTAAAGGAACAATTATAATACATCCTCGTAAGACAGAAATGGTAAATGCTTCTTTTGCACGTTCTGTAGCACTTAAATACATAGTCAAAATTATATTAATAGCAAGGAACAAAAATCCCATAAAATAAATCCTAAATCCTGTTTTTGCAAGCTGGGCTATTTCCAAATTATGCTCGCTGTTAAAAATCCCAATAACACTATTCACATTGGTAAATATACACAAATACATAATTATCGCTATGGAAAGTGAGGTTACCAATGCATATTTTAGAACCCTTTTTATTATACTGTGATTTCCCAAGCCATAACCATTACTTAGAAGAGGCTGTATACCTTGTGCAATCCCGGTAAATATAGAAACACCCACTAGTGCTATATTGCGTTTGTCAACAAAAATTTGACCCCTTCGCTAATTAATTTTTGACCCCTTTGTGCTAATGAAAATTTGACCCCCCTGACTACATATTATGGGTAAAATTCTCATAAAGGTTTTAATCCCGCAG
>JAAYPF010000241.1 GCA_012519925.1 Clostridiaceae bacterium | reverse complement strand
TCCTCCAAAAGTTCTTAAGTGTATTATACCATAAAACGCAGTAAAGTCATGATTTTTAAAGATTTTTTATAATATTATTTAGATTCTTTTGGGGTTGTCATGCGGATGACTTTTTCAGCAGCTTTGTATGAAATACATTATTAACAAGTGTAGCAAATTCAGCTCTACTAATATTATTATCAGGTCTGAAGCTACCATCTTCGTATCCTTTAACATATCCCTTTGAAATAAAATTTACTATAGATTCGAATGCCCAATGGTTATTAATGTCGCTAAAAGTCTCTGCGTTGATGTTCACTGAAAAAATTGAACAAATCAATGATAATACTACTGCGAAACTTATAAAACCTCTCTTTACACAATTATGCAATTTTTATCTCCCCCTAAATAATTTTTTAATCTTGAATCTTTTCTCTTTAGTAAATAGCTACTATCTTTCGGTCTTAATTTTATTCACATCCCCTCCTGTTCGTTATTAGCACTGAATTATTAGTTCATGTCTTTTCAGCAAAAACAGAGATAAAGAAAATTATTTCACCACATTAACAACCTCTGCGACTTGCTTCACAATGTTCTTACATATTATTCTTCACTCACCAATCAATAGCAAGCACATAAAAGTAAAAGCACTTGTTTGGGCTGTAAAAAAGGGGGCTACGCCCCGTTTAAACCCCGCATGGTACACTTTTACATTTCTTTTGAAAGCCTTGCGTCTTCTGCGACTCAAGGTTTTATTTTTTTAGAAAATCAATGCACTTTCTTAGAAAATAAACAAGTTGTTGTCATGTGACAACAACCAAAGCAACATATATCAAATATAAGTTTTACTTGAGTAACTCCAAAATTGACTTTACATCATTGTCACAACATATCTTAGTTAAGAGTTTTAGAAACATTAACAAGATATAGTTCATTTATTTTATTTGAATATGATTGTATCTTTCGTCCAATATTAATACAGAAAATCATTTTTTACTTAAAAATGCACATGATTATTGTCCCGTTTATCAGCTACGAATCTATAATATAGAAATCTTCGCTCTATAAAATACCAATTAATTTATCAACAACCTCTTTTTCTTTTTCACTCAAATTATTGTTATGTAAGTCTTTTAAAGCCTCCAACCTCTTATTTGCCAATTCATCAGAATAATCATAAGTTAGTTGTTCCCCATAGGCAACAACTTTGTAGATTTCTTCACTAACATTATTAGTATCCGCTAATACTTTTATAAAATCTACTGGATGTTCATCAAGCAAATCCCATATGTATCCATAGTACATTTCTGTTGCAACTCCATCAGTCTCTAAATCAGATTCTACAATTATCCTGATTTTGCTTTGAATATCTATATTTTTGCATTCTTCAACAAACCATGCCATAAGATCTCTTGAAGCTTTTCTGAAATCAAGGCTCTCATCTTCAAATCTATAATCAGCCATACCACCCTCAATAGCATAAAATTTCTTCCATGACCATTCTTCATCCTTAAGTATATCTATAATCTTCTTTTCGTTAGTGGAAGCTTTTTTAGAATCAACAAGCATATCGTCATACAATGCCAATACATATTTTTCCTTTGCAGATTCTTCAACAATATATATATTTTTATTATTATCGTCCCATTTTACTCTATAACCCATGTTTTCACTTATATATCGCAACGGCACATATGTTCTCCCATTGCATATAAAAGGCTCTTCATCAGGAGATAAAGCTTCTTTACCGTTTATGGTAATCCTGTTCACTATATAATGAGCAGTAATATTTTTTACTATCGTAGACGCAAATGAAGTTCCTAATCCAAATACAAGTCCGCCAATTACGAAACCAGATAGAAATTTTTTCATGCCATCCCTTCCTTTTATTCAATTGTATTTAATAAACATATTAGTCTATTTCAAGTATATAATACTATAAAACTAAAGTCAATAAAATATTAGCGGATGGGCACGATAAAAGCGGGAATTTGAAAGTTAGTTGCTAAAAATCAAAGACAACCCAATTTTGCAGCAACTTTTAAGATAATGTAACCCGAAAACATTAATAATACTGATGATTTCGGGAATTTTTATGCCTAAATATTGCCAAATAATAGATGCGAAATAATGCGTATTGTAGTATAATATAGCTATATCAATTCAAAGGAGACCGTTATGTATCTAAAGAAAAGTAAGCTTAAAAATGGTAGGATTTATCTTTCAATTGCAGATGGATATAGAGATAAAGATAGAAAACATACTCGAACTATTACAGTAAAATCTTTAGGCTACTTAGATGAGCTTGAAAAACAATACAGTGATCCAATATCCTTTTTTGAACAGCAAGTAAAAGAAATGAATAGAGAAAAAGCATTTAATAATGCTCCAATTACCTTTAGCATTTATCCAAACTAAAAGCTTTCTTCAAATACCAAAAACCGCAAAAACTTTGGTTTCGCTGCTTTAAGTAAGATTTATCACGAACTCCAAATAGATACATTTCTTAAAAACCGTCAGCGTCATACTAAAGAAAAATATGATGCAAATGCTATCATGAAGCTTTTGGTATACTCCCGCTTGCTTTATCCGGCTTTCAAGAAAAAGACTTACGAAAACAAAGATACCTTCTTCGAAAAATTTAATTTTAGTTTAGATGACATATATAGATGTCTTTCGTTTTTTAACAAACATAGTGATGCCCTCCAACTTTGGCTTCATGAACGTGTTAAGAGCCAGTATAACCGCAATACAGATTTAGTTTACTATGATGTTACCAATTACTATTTTGAAATCGATGAACAAGACGACTTACGCAGAAAGGAAGTTTCTAAAGAACACCGTCCTGATCCGATAGTCCAAATGGGGTTGTTTATTGATTCAGATGGATTACCTATTACGTACAAACTGTTTCCCGTCAATAACCCAGATAAAACCACTCTAATTTCTGCATTAGGTAAAATACAACGTGATTATTCTCTAGGAAGAATTATTGTTGTTGCTGATAAAGGTTTAACTACAGGCAATAATATCTGGTATATTCTCTCTGCAAAAAATGGCTATGTGCTAAGCTATTCTGTTCGTGGTTCGGACAAAGAATTCAAGGATTATGTCCTTAACGATACTGGTTATATTAATAAAGGCGAAGATTTCAAAATCAAATCAAGACTTTACCCAAGAGAAATTCAAGTCACTGCAGCAAATGGAAAAAAGATAAAGAAAACTGTTCACGAAAAACAAGTCATTTTCTATAGTCCGAAATATGCAGAAAAGGCGAAGCAGGATCGTGCCGCTGTATTGGCTAAAGCAAATGATTTGATTAAAAACCCTTCAAAGTACAATAAACCAACAACTTACGGAGCTGCTAAGTATGTAAAAAACCTTACCTTTGATGCCAACACTGGAGAAATTCTTGATAGTGTCCGTCAACACTTATCTTTTGACGAAGAAAAACTGCGAGAAGAAGAAAAGCTTGACGGCTACTATGCTATTGTTACTAGCGAGTACAAAGAATCAGATAAAAAAATTCTTGGAAAGACAAAAAAGGTCTGATTCCACTACAGCTTTTAGACAAAATACAAAGCCCGCAAGTCTTTTAAATATAAAGATTACGGGCTCTTTTTATTTCATTTTGCTGCAAAACTCAAGATATCACACTTCTACTAATTTAAATACAAAGGTCCCTATAACAAAAGTTACAGCAATTTCTCTGTTTATCGTTCATTCGAATATCCATAAACTATTTTCCTTAATCAAAAACCTCTCCTACACAACAGATTTATGATACAACTATAAAACCATTTAACTTCCTGCATCTAACGGTGCTAATTTCTTATAGAATTCGTTTACCAAGCTTCTATATCCATATTCCTTTATCGTTTGGTATCTTAGATTAAAATTAGCTTTTGTATGCTTTCCTGTCGCTATGTAACGAATACACTCAAGCAAATATGTATCTAGCTTATGAAGGCTATCCGATGTATTAATTAGGGGAAAAAACCATCTTGTCCACGTCAGTTCATGTTTATTAGGATTATTGTATAGCTTATTATTCATCGCTTTTATGTAAGCTTTTATCGCTCTGTCATCAGAAGCATTATTCTTTATCTTCCACCTATAAAGTGTTCTTGCCTTTCTTCGCATCTTAGCCTTCATCTTCTTGAGTGAAACATCAGATATATCCACAACTCCATCTTTATACTTTATCCCTAGGAAACTCCAATGGTTATGTGGCTCTGAATAATAAATCTTTTTAGGGTTTATCGTCAACCCTTCTTGAGCTAGATAGCTTTCAATATATTCCCGACATTCTTCTAATTCCACCTTCGATTTTGCAAAAACAATTATGTCATCTGAATACCTCGCATAGATAACCTTTCTATTTTGGAAATGCCAATCTAAATCTGTCAGATACAAATTTGCCAAAAACGATGATATCGGTATACCCGCCATAATTCCTTTACGCTCTTTTATTATTATACCCTCTTCATTAATTACAAACGGATTAAGCAATATCTCTTTGATTAAGTTATACGTGGATTCTTCATTTTGCAATACTTTATGTAAACGTGGCAGTATCCTATCGACATCTACAGAATTGAAATAGTCATGAATATCTAGCTTATAAGAGTAATACTCACTGATATCCGCTTTATTTACAAGTGATGCAATCGCTTTTCTGACTCCTTGATCATGTCTAAATGAGAAGAGATTCTTTGCAAAGATCTTGTCCTTTTCATGCAATAAGAACGTAATAATCTTCAGGACATATTTCTCCGCCTCACCATATGAATACACTATTCTCTTTTTGTCTACACCTATCTTATTCAAAATACGTTTACGTGGGTATGGAAACGGGACACCATTCTTAATATTATTCAAAACAACACTGTACTTTCGCCCATCTATGTATTCTCGAAGTATACATAAATCTCTTTTTCCAATATGAGCGCTGTTTTCGCAATATATATAATATTTCTCCCATTCTATTGGCTTTTCTAATCTATCAAGGTAATCCATCTTGTCTCCTGAAACCAGATAAAGTATTTTAAGACATTGTACTTTTCATATTACATAAAAAAATAGAGAAGAAACATCTTAAACGAATGTAAATTCGTTACGAGGCGATACAGGAATCAACTACCTGCACAGTTATCAAAGGATTTCTGCTGCGCCCCTTGCAGGTGCATTTACGCATTCTTCTCTATAAATAGAATTATACATAATACTAACTTTTCAATCAAGCTTAATTTTAGGAGTCAAACTATTTATCTTTACTGAACCCTTTATCAAAACCTTTTTCCACCAAGCTTTATTCCAATCTTTGATTTACAACTTAGGAAATTTTATTAATCTTACTTAAAAACATTATTTTTGATAATCTCTTGATTATATTCTAAAAGATGAGCAAAACGACATAAAAGCTTTGTTATAAATCTATTTCCGCTAAAAGCAGCCATATATCTTTCATCAATCTCACAACCCAACCTGCACTTTGTTTTTTCAGTCGTCTGCCCAAAATCAATAGCATTCACTTTATTGTCTATTCCTATCATTAACATATGCAACAGCATATTATAATAAAGGTCAAAAACATCTCTGAAATTATAATTCATTCCACCTAAAACAAAGCTCATGAAGCCATCATCTATATAATACATTACAAAAGCAACAGGTTTATTTTCATAATAGAAAACGTCAATATTGCAATTTGATAATTGAAAAAAGGTTATTGGCAATGTTTCGAGCGGGAATTGACTTTGCTTTAAAACTTGAAGATATAGCTCATAAATCTCATTATCGAAATCCATATTGTCAATTTTCTTAACTTTTAAATTTTGGCCTTTTTCCAGAGCTATTTTAACTCTTCTTCTGTAAGAACTGCGGAGCTTTGTCAAATAATCTTCGAATTTCTCAAAACTGTTCAAAAAAACACAGCTTGGAAGAGTTTTTCCAATTGCTGCACAATTTTCAGAAATATTTAGAGTGTCCTCTTTCTCAAGATTTAGTAGTAAAAACAGACCCTTTTTCTTTTTATAATCATCAATCAACACTTGCACATCGCCAGTATATCCTTTGCAATCAACCGAAGCAGGAGGTGCTATAACTGTAAACGGAAGCTTAACTTTAATTTTGCCAAAGGTAAACAGATTTAGTTTTATCCTATATTCGCAGGCACAATAGAACGGATGAATTACTGCCTTAACTTTGTGTTCTTTTGTAAGAGCAGATAGTATAACATCGCTTGAAAGCCAACGGCTCATTGATACCTTTTCATCCCATTCCTTACTAGGGAGAGAAATTTCCTTTCCTTCAAATTTCCTTTTCATAGGTAAAATACTCCTTGTAGTGCTGCTTTGTGTACCGACATGTTATTGCTTTCGATTCTATATTTTTATCTAAAATCCAACTACTCATAATCCTTTTTGTGTTTTTAGGTGCCACTTTTATAGCTGCATCAAAAAGAGACAAAACCACCCCAAATTGTCGGCATTTAGGTAAAACCGCTATTTCCACGACCTTTGCTGTTTTAAGTCTTTTACCAAGCAGCTTGTATTTAATAAAGGTCATAATGGAGGCAGCTTTTCCAACAGGCACAAGTTCGTTATAATCTGGATACCAAAGAATAAAACCAATATCTTCTCCATTTAGTTTTGCAAATATAAGATTGTGATTTTCCAATAAAGGACGCATATCCTTGAACAAATCCGCATCCTCATCATAATCTCTAAAATAATAATATTTATGGTCCTGAAAAATTTTGTTATTAAGGTCGGTGTATCTTTTCATTGTTTTAAAAAAGCCTTTACCGAAATCAGCATATTCAATAGATGTATTTTCAATTTGTTTTTCAAATTTCTTTATATCTTTATCAATTCTTTCTCTAACAAGATTTGCAGCATCATAAAAACTTACAAATTTGACCTTTGAAAAGCTTTCAAAATATTTATGATAATAGGCTGGCGAATAACTTTCTCCAAAAGATGGAGTTCCCGTATTTCCACCAAATCCAACGCTATAGTTCACATGTCCGTCAAGGGCTACTATTATTTTACAGCAACCGTTTTTCCTGCCAAATCCCTCGGCATAATTCATTAAAATTGAAACAGCTTTGTTGCACTCAGGAAGGGCTTCAAAAAAAGATACGCAAAGTTTTTTAGATAATTTACTATTCAATATCAACACACAGGCACATAAAATTTCACCCTTTTCCTTAACCGCAACAATCTCCTGCAAGGAAGCTTTAAAAAACGGTCTGTTCTTTTTGCAGACAATATTGATTACGCCCGTCTTATTATCTTTAAAGTTCTTATCATCTTTATATACTTTTTTCATAAAAGCAAGATATTCTCTTAACTGAATCTTTGAAATCTGCAATTCTTTACCACCCTTAGATTATATTCGGAGTAATTCCCTTTGAAATCTGGTATTTATAATATAAGTTCACATAAAAATAAAACAGATTTTTTAAGGGATGATTAATGGAATCTTTTCTTAAAATTGTACGTTTAATGATACTTTTAAGAGAAAAAACCTCCTTATATAATTTCCAATATTCCTCTGTCAGTGTTTCTGCCGACATGTTCATCGGTTTATGCACTGCAAAAGCCCCATTGTACTTATATATATCCTCATTTATAAGCCTTCCGGCCTCTTTCATTTCATCATAAAAAACTGTCCCGGGAATCGGTGTCAGAATATAAAAGCGTGGAACAGTTATTTTGTTTTCTGTTATAAAGTCTGCAGTCTTCCTGATGCTTTCAACGGTATCACCATCTGCTCCGACCACCATTTCCGTTGAAACATCGATGCCCGCAGCTTGAATTTTTCTCATCTGCTCTTTGTATCTCGATACTTTAGCCCAAGACTTGTGCATAGTATTGAGACTTTCCTGGGAAATGCTCTCAATTCCAAAAGACAAGGAAATACACCCGCTTTTGGCAACAGCCTTCAATACTTCCTCATCATCCGCAATTGAAATTTCACATTGGGAAAGCCAAGTCATATTGAGTTTCTCAATCTCTGCACAAAGTTTTAAAATATACTCCCTATCAGAAAGTATATTGTCATCTAAAAGAAGAAACTTCTTATATCCTAATTCTTTAATATATTTAATATCCCTAATAACTTCAGATATTTCACGGCGCATGTAGTGATTTTTATACAGGCAGTAAACAGAGCAAAACGAGCATGAATTCGGACAACCTCTTCCTGCTTGGACAGGCAAAAAATCCCCAATTCTTTTTCCTTTAAAAATCTCATATTTCGGAAGAGGATAACTCAAACTTTCAAGCGGAATATCATAAAACTCTTGCAAATTGCCCTTTTCATAATCAGAAATAAGTTTTGGAAACGATATTTCTCCATCACCAATAATAACACTATCGCAATACTTTTTGGCTTCTTTCGGCATAAGACTTGCCATATACCCACCCATTACAACCGTTTTCCCGCGTTTCTTAAATTCTTTTGCAATATCAAGACTTCGGATAATAGCATGCCCCATACCTGATATTGCAATTATTTCCGCATCGGTTTCAAAATCAACGTCCTCTATTGTTTCAAGGCAGCATTCAAATTCCCAGTTTGGAACAAGAGAGGCTAGTATTGCGGGAGCGAGCCCGACAAAATATAGACGTGATTTTTTAATCAGTTTTTTCTCCTCAAAATACGGCGTTGATTGAATAAAGTATACCTTCACTAAAATCCCCTCATTTTTCTTTTCAAATAAGAAGTTAACATATTTTTATAAAATTTAAGGTCCATAAAATCATAAATTCCCGAATTTTTTGCTAATTTGTAAAGACGTAGCACTAGTTTATTATACTCCATATAAAACTGCTGCTTTGTAAGTTTCTCAGGCTCTAAAACCAGATGCAAAAAATCATATTCCTCAAAATCTTTCGAAGTGATTTTATCTTTATACTCTTCATATAACGGTGTGCCCGGAATGGGCGTAAATATGGACACTGTCACATACAAAAGCTTTGTTTCCACTACAAAACGATATAATTTATTAAAGTATTCCTTATCCGCAGAAATCGGGGCGATCAAAAGTGCAATGCAATGTGCATTTGCGTTTCTAATCACTTCAATACATTTTCTGTTTTCATCTAGACTTACTTGCTTATTCATAGCTATTAATTCTTCATTACTAATAGCTTCAAGACCCACAAGAAAATATTTAAACCCAATACTGCTAAGTTCCTTGACTATGTCTTCGTTATTTGCTACGAAATCAGCTCTAGCGTAGCAGATATATGTTTTCTTTATATTATTTTCTCTAACTAATCGGACAAATTCCATAAGGCGGGATTTATCCACTAAGAAGTCATCGTCAACTATCTGAACATTTTCACTTTCAATTGTCTTGAGCTCCTCAATAACCAGTTCTAAATCTCTCGCTCTGTATTTTCCTCCTGCAAGCAAGGTACAATAACAAAAATTGCAATTATAGGGGCAGGAAAACGCTGTTTTAATTGTTGCGACCTCTTGTAAATGCAAGTAGCGATATTTGCTTTTATTCTTATTGAAAAAACTACGGTCAGGGATTGGTAAAGAATTTATGTCAACTTGCAAAAGCTCATTTTCAACATATTGTCCTTCCTTTTTATATATAAGTCCATTGATTTTTGATAATTCGGCACCCGATAAAAGTTCAGCAAAATCAAAGACACTTTCACTTCTTAATAGGTAATCAATGCTGTCATGGTAAAAATGCTCATAGTTTCGCTGAACATGAACCCCTCCGACAACAGTAATTATATTACTGTTAAACTCTTTTGCAAGGCGACAGTAGTCGATCATTAGATTTTGCTGGGTGATATACCCTGTAACAGCAACAACGTCTGGCTTTTCCCGTAAAATTGTATCTTTTACGCTGACATTTTCAATCAATCCATCGTAAATATAGCTCTCAATACCCCTATTTTTAAGCTCGGTGTAAAGATATTCGAGTTCTAATGGTTCGTTATCTAATATATTTATAAAGCTCAATTTATTAGGTGCCTGAGGACGAATTAATAATACTTTCATTTCTCACCTTCCTCTAATAATCTTCTTTATATACTGCCAACTGATTTGAGCTGCTCCAATTGACAGTTTCAAGGTTGTTTTAACTCCATAACGTTTAAACATATAAATCACATTTTTCGGCATCATTGTTATCTTATAATATAGCTTTAAAATCTCAAAATAATATCTTCTTGCACTGATTTTTTCAGGCTTTATGACAAGATGAGCCATGTCCCACTTTTCATGTTCGTTATAGGGAATAATCAATTGGTCTTTGTATTTATCAAAATATGGCGTTCCCGGCATTGGCGTAAACGGCTGCAAATTAACAAAGACAAGCCCTAAATTCTTTATATAATTATATAGATTTTTGAAATCCTTTTTGTCCCAATCAACGCCTAAAATCACAGTTGCATAACATTCTATCCCATACTTTTTTAGTATCCTGACTGCTTTCTCATTGTCTTCAAGTTTGGATTTCTTATTAAAACTATCAAGCTCATTTTGAGTTGAGGCCTCTATTCCTACAATAACTGAATTGAGTCCAACTTTTGATAATTTCTCTAGGATATCCTCATTTGCTGCAATAAAGTCTGCTCTGCCGTACACTAGAAAGTTCTTTTCAATCTTATTCTCTTTAATTTTATCATAAAACTCCATAAGCCTATCACGATTGAATAAAAAATCATCGTCGACAATGTAAACCTCTTTTTGAGGGATCTGTAAAAGCTCTGTTATTACATCATCAATCTCTCTCGCTTTATAGGGTGAAATTTCCTTGCAAAAACAAAAGTTGCAATTATAAGGGCAACCGAAGGATGTTTTGATAAGTGCACATTTATTTGCAAACAAATAATAATATCTATCGGTATATCTTTTTGGCAAATTCCTATCCGCATAGCGTACACTTGTATCTTCGCAATTTGCTGCTTTGTATAAATCCTCTGCATTTTTGGCTACATAATCTATATATTCGCATTTAAAATCATTGGGGCAAACGGTGGCATGGACACCTCCAACAGCCACTTTAATATTTTTGTCAATCTTTTTAATAATTTCTGCATATTCTTTCATGATGCCGATGTGGCTAATATAACCTGTTATGCCAACAAGCTCTGGTGAAAATTTACGGACGAAATACTCTATTGGCTTCTTTTCCAATATCATGTCCACAATTTCAACCTCATGATTATTAGCCCTTAGTACTGCCGAGAGCTGCATAAGCTCAAGGGGTTCACATATCATTACACTTTGAAGCCCTATGGTTTCTTTATGTGGACGTGGTCGAACTAAAAGTATCTTCATGATTTTCTCCTCAAAACAAAACCGCAAAGCGATGGCATAAACCATTTTTCCTTAATCAAAAAACTCCCCTCCACAAAGAAATATTCTTTTGCGAGGTTTATAAATTCTTTTTTGGAAAGATAATTTGCCTTTTCTGCGGTCATTTCAACAATAGACATGACTATTTTATCGTAGATACTGTTTATACTGCCATGGATAAATATTGCCATGCCATTTTCATTGAGCAACGAAGCAAGCTTTTCTAAAACGAGCTCTTTTTGCTGATAATAGGGAAAGGAATGACAACAAGTAATAACATCAAACTTAATTTTTGTATTATATTCCTCAACATTAACGCAATCAAACTCTGCATCAATGTTTTTTGAACGTGCAAGCTCTATCATTTGCTCTGATTTATCAATACCAAACAATTTGCATCCTGGAAACTCGCTTCTTACTTCACTTAGCAATTGTCCAGTAGCACAGCCGACATCCAGCATTGTGAACCCGTCTTTGCAGCATTTTAATATAGAAAGCACCTTTTTTCTTGTAGGAGCTAGTGAATATTTTTGAACCCATAAAGAATCATATTTTTTTGAAAGTTTGTCCCAGATTAAAACTTTTTTTGATATCAAAATTAGTCCCCCATATCAGCTTAAAGTATGATTCATTTAAATTTTACCACAACTTCATCCAAACTGCCATGGAACTAATTCTTAAATTGTATACAATTCCCCTAAAAAAGTTTGTTTTTTTTGAAAACTTTTTTGCCACACACAAGTTATATCAATGCTTAAAAGGAGAACT
The DNA here is from genome assembly GCA_012519925.1 of Clostridiaceae bacterium. Classification (GTDB taxonomy): domain Bacteria; phylum Bacillota; class Clostridia; order Acetivibrionales; family Acetivibrionaceae; genus Acetivibrio. The sequence goes on along the minus strand of JAAYPF010000241.1, from coordinate 848 downwards.
CAGGATTCAGTACTCAGAATATTTGACCAAACTTTAAGCTGACTTTATAGCATTTGGCATTTTTGTATTTTTGATGGATAAAGTAGCTTTAATAACCCTTATTCCCTTTGCAGGAATTTTGCACCTAAAGAATGGAGGAATTTTAATATTAAACCAAATGCTTTCATCTTTCTTAATATTCTGGTTACTTTGCTTCTTACTTTTTTATCATTATCAGATACATCAGGAAAAACAGCTTTCCTTGATACAGAAACTGTATGGGATGAAATAAAGCCCTGTAACTGCAAGTGTAGAAACAACAACGAAATGGTCACAAATGAAGTTAACTCCTAACGAGGTAATTAGCTCAGCTTGAATAAGAGAAACAGTCTAAAATGATATTTCGGGAGATTATTATGCCGATTTTAATAACCGGCATAATAATCCAATATATTTTTTTACTTTCCATCTTTCAAGCAACTAAACTAGCTTTTGAAGCGGGTCAGTTTTTTAACTTTCCGATATTGAGAACTATCTTTCCCGTATTTCTTCTTAACAACTTCCCATTAACAGGAATTGTTTCTGGATTTATAACAAGCTCTACCTTTCCAATTATATACAGTATTAGTCGTGTTGGTGGAACCCCCCTTGGAAATCTGCATATAATTTTACAATCAGGTAATACAAAAATGCCAGATCAAATACGTGATTTGCCACTAGTGATTATTGGAGATTTATTATATACCTGAATCCGTGAATATTCTAGCTACTCGCCATAAAGCTATCATTTTCCTGTAGCTTTTTCAAATTATCTTACAGTTTATGGTTTTGCCAGCTCTGTTTGAGCCGTTTTTCTCAATAGAAGTGCC
>JAAYPF010000240.1 GCA_012519925.1 Clostridiaceae bacterium | reverse complement strand
TGAACTTATCGCCCTATCGGGCGGACTTTCAAAATGCAAATTCCTATACTATGTACTTAATTTTATAGAAACTAATAAATTATATATAGAACTTTTAAGGTGCTTTATGAATATACTGGATGTGACATGATAATTTTAAAAAAGGAATGATGAATGATTATGATGTATACAGTCCAGCCAGGAGATTCTTTATACCTTATTTCCCAAAAGTTTGGAGTATCTGTTGAGCAAATCCGACAGGCAAATGGGCTTTCAGGCAATTTAATCTATATCGGACAGCGTTTATATATTCCTACAAGTATTCAAAGGCCAACCACTTACACAGTTAAAGCCGGCGATTCCCTATATCTGATTGCTAGAAGGTATAATACAACAGTTGAGGGTATTCAAGTATTAAACAATCTTACAGGTACTCTACTAACAATAGGTCAAACTCTAAGAATCCCCCTTTACACAGAAGTTATTGTCAATGTAAATTTGGCAAATGTAAGAAGCGGACCAGGAACTAATTTCAGTGTAGTTACAACCATGGTTAGAAACGCAAAGCTTCCGGTTATCGGTTCTAGTAGTGGATGGTTTAAAGTGCGGTTACATAACGGCAAAGAAGCTTGGATTTCAGGAACCGTGGCGACACTCAGAGCTTACGGTGGCGACAAGCCAATTACAAATATTCTAGGTTTTTATACTCTCGAGGAAGGTCCCGCACTTCCAAGTTCTTTTGCCTCCTTTGCAAATAACCTTGGTGAGATATCTCAAACCGGTCTTTTTATGTTCAGGATAAGTGCAAACAACCCAACTACCATTGAAAACTTCGGAGAATTTACCGATCAAGATATACGAAACCTTGTTGCAATTGCCCACAGGAACAATGTTAAAATATTCCCTGTAGTACACAATCTACTTTACAGACCAGGCGGAACAACACTTGCTAAAAATGTTGTTAAGGTGCTTGTTTCGAATGCACAAAATAGAACTGCCTTTGCCTTCAACCTATTAAGGCTGATAGAAAGATATAATTTTGATGGAGTCAACATTGATATTGAAGATGTTTTCATTGAAGACAGTGCTAATCTTTCTCTACTTTATCAAGAAATTGCAAGAGTTTTAAGACCTAGAGGTTATTTCTTCTCGGCGTCCATACCTTCAAGGGTCAGCGATGCACCCTTTAATCCATTTTCTGATCCTTTCGACTATGGTGCAATAGGAAATGCAGTAGATGAATTTGTTGTTATGCTATACAATGAGCACGGCTGGCCTGGAAGTGGTCCCGGTCCTGTAGTTTCTATTGGCTGGATGGAAAGAGTTTTAAGATATACAATTACAAAAATGCCTAAAGAAAAAGTTGTTGGAGCAGTATCGGTATTTGGTTTTGACTTCAATCTCACTACCGGCAGAAATACATATGTTACATATGATATGGCTATGAATCTTGCGAATAGGTATAATAAAGAGGTTATATTTGATGAGGAAACTCAGACTCCTATGTTTGCCTATGTTGATGCTCAGGGTAACCGTCATGAGGTATGGTTTGAAAATGCTCAGAGTATTTATGCGAAAATCAAACTTGCTTGGGATCTTGGGATTAAAGGGATTGCACTTTGGAGGCTTGGAATGGAAGATGAAAGTATGTGGGCAATGTTAAGAAATCAGGTGGTTGTGCGTAAAGACTAGTGGCAAAGCAATGGGCTCTCCATTGAAGGGACTCACTCGTGACTTTTAGTATGGAGTTTAGCTTAAAACCGTAATCCTGTTAGTGTGGGGTTGCGGTTTTATCATTTATGGGTTTTAGGTTGAGTGTCCAATCCAAATTGGGTAAAATCTTTCTCTATGGTATTACGTGATATAGTGTCATAACTAGGACTGTCGCTCATGATCTCACTGTTTAGGGTATATGTATGAAAACTCATTTCCATCTATTAGGTAATGAGTTTTCATAAAGCCTCATTTTTAATTCTCGTAATAATTTATTATTCCCTCTTTAATCGCAAAGGCGAGTTTATCCTGATATTCAACATTTGCAAGTTTCTTCTCTTCTTGTGCATTTGATAAAAATCCACATTCAACAATTACTGTCGGAGTCTTTACGTTTTTGAGTATAATAATTTCTGCTTTTTTAAGCATTGCCTCTCTTTTGTTGTTCGGGTCCACAATTTCCCTCAAGGATTTTTGTATCAATTCAGCCGCTGTCTTGCTTGCAGGCGAATTAGGAGGATAGAATACTTGTGCCCCAAAGTACTTTTCCTGTGAAAATTTATTTAGGTGAATACTTACAACAAGATCTGCTCCAGATTCATCCATTATTTTTTTCCTTCGAATCAAATCCTGTTTTCTTTTCATTGTAACACTTGTTGTGCCTTCGGCATATTGAAGAGTGTCATCTTCCCTTGTCATAATAATAGTATAATTTTCTGCTTCAAGCAATTCTTTTACTCTTGAAGCGATATAAAAGTTAATTTCTTTTTCTCGTACACCATTAAAATCACTCACGGCTCCTGGATCTTCTCCTCCATGACCGGCATCAAGAATGACAATTTTATTTTTAGGTATATTACTTGTTACATGTATTGTTGGCGGATTATCTCCAGTAACAAGCCCAAAAGTTGTGAATGCAATTGCAATAAGTGCTACTGCTGTTAAAATTAACATTTCCTTTCTCAATATCAAAATCATAGGCTCTTCCCCCTGTATTTGAATCTACAATTAACATATTCAAATACAGTTTGACCCTATGCAAACAAACTACACCTAATTTTTCTAATATTCCTACTCTGTGTAGTTTTTTATTATTAAATACGGTCAAACAACACTTCAAAAAAAACTTCAATCTATTTGAAGGCTTTTCAATTTTGGGGCTAATTAGCGATGTGTGGAGCCCTTTCAAATCAGTGGTAAATTCAATGACAATCTCATCATTATCTAACAAATTGCTTTCTTTACAATACAATTTTCCAAACTTTCAAAAGTATTCTTTACAGCTTTAGCTATATGATATGCTAATTCAACAGGTACTGCATTTCCAACCATTTTATAAGCATTGCTTAAATCCGTATAATAGAATTTAAACTCGTCTGGGAATGTTTGAATTCTTGCACATTCCCTAACACTTAATCTTCTATATAAATGTTCCTTGCCAGGAACAAAAATCCTTTTATTCTTCTCCACAAATAACATTTTTGGTGCTTGAGGATGTATAGGTGCATGTCGACCACCTGCTTGTATTGTAAATGAAGGCTCATCCCATGAACGCACCCTATTTCGAGACATATAGATACTAGAAAAACCACCAGTCATATATTCATGATTTGTAACCAAACAATTTTCTCCATTAGTTTTATTGCCATTAAGTGCTGGAATCGCTGTTTCTCTCAAATCCCAAATCACATCTCTGAGAACCAATTTTTCCTTAATAGGCAAAGGAAAATTAAACTTGACATTTATATCTTTTCTGAAGCCAATGTAAAAAACTCTTTTTCTATTTTGTGCTATACCATAGTCAACAGCATTTATAAGTTTAATAAAAATATTATATCCAGCACTGTTAAAACTCTTGATAATGTTCTCTACCGCTGATTTATGTATATTTGATAGCATTCCTGAAACATTTTCTGCAACAAAAAATTTAGGCTGTTTATCTTTCAATATTCGTATAAACTCAAAAAAGAGCTTTCCTCTTTCATCGTTAATACCTCTTAATGCCCCTGCTTCACTCCAACTTTGACAAGGTGGTCCACCGATAATACCATCACAATCGGCTATTTCTGATGAACTAATTTTTCTAATATCTCTTCTATCTAGATAAGTCGAATGATTTCTTTCATATGTTTCCCATATAGAACTGTCATACTCATTTGACCATACAACTTTAAAACCAGCCTTTTTAAAACCTAAATCCATTCCACCTGCACCTGAAAACAAACTTACTAATTTCATACTTATCCCTCCCACACAGATAGAACGTGTGTTCTGTATATAGGATATAATATTTTGTTCCCAATGTCAACCATATTTATTCCCAGTTTAACAACTGTAAATATAGCTCTAAACATTGTTTTTGAACTAGAATAACATGCTTTTCGAATAACTCTGGAGTATTAATATACCTTTTAGAATGCAAACTAATTCCATGGCTCAAATTGGGTATATAGTGTTGGCGGAACCCCAATTAAACCAATATCAAATTTCAAACTTGGTTCAACTAATGATCTAGCACTATGTATTCTCATAGAAACTGTCCACCCATTATCGCATGCTACTAAAATAGTATTTCCTGAACCAGGTTTAAAACCGATATCATAAAACCGAGTAGGCATCGTAAGTTTTGGTACATTAACCAATGGGCGTGAAACACCTGAACTTTTATTCAAAGTTGCATATAAATTAAAACACTGCACTTGTGTGGCCTTTCTTCTATCATACGTTATAACTTTATAGAAATCATTTTTCCCTAAAACGTAACATAATAACCTACTAGGTATAATTCCCGAGTTTGCAGTATTTAATCTGTTAAGTTCTTTCATAAATGCCTGAAGAATAGGAATGTAAAATCTCTGTTCTTTATTATCAATGTTTCTCCATAAAACCCCATCATTTTTTAATTTAGTTAATTCATCAAACAAAGGATTTATATCATTAAAATATTCTTTTGAACATGGAATACCAAACCAAGAATTACCAAAATCAATATGTGGAGATAAACGACTATGTTTTACTGCAGCATGATTATGCTTACACGAGATACCAATCTCCCACTGGTTTTGCCTTTTTAAGCATACAATATCCCGAACATCTCCTGAAATTCCTGCCGAGTCTTCTTGAATAGACAAAAATAGAGGATTATTTCCTAAAGGGTGCTCTAATTGCGGCTCTAACTTTAAAACAATTCTCGTTGCAGCATCTGCTCCCTTTATCATGTCTTTTTGAATGCTTTCATTAGCACTATCAAATGATTTCTTAGCAGTATTTAATGCTTTCGTCTGATCAATTATTATAGTTTGTCTGTCCAAAAGATGATTATATAACGATTGTAGGCACGCAAACTCAAACGCTTTTCCTAATTTAGTTTGAATAGCCATTTCTAAATACCTGCTTTCTCTTTTTTATTTATACCCTTTATATAAATATCCAAGTGTAACTTAATCTCCTTTGCAACAACTTCTGCAAGTTTAACAGGAACAGCATTTCCAATTTGTTTATATTTTGAAGTTAAATTCCCCACAAACTCCATATTTGGTGGAAACGTTTGGATTGCAGCAGCCTCTTGCCAACTAAATCTTCTTGTAACACCATTATCCCCAAACTTCCACTTATCTTCTCCTATCTTTTCCATACATGGGGACGACGGATGCAAGGTAGCTTGCTTGCTCATGGCAGGGATTGTATAAGATACCTCATCCCAATCTCTTCTTCTATTGCGACTCATATATCGTGACGAAAAAGAAGCGTTACAAATATCACTTGGACTGGGTTCAGGTATATCTCTCAAAGCTTCCATCAAAGTAACCCTTTTGCTGAAAGGCTTAGGAAATTTAAATTGAGAAATATTTAAGTCTCTTCTGAAACCAATCATAAATACCCTCCACCGATCTTGTGGTACACCATAGTCAGCAGCATTAACAAGATTCGGGAATACATTATATCCTTTATCACTAAAATCTTCTATTATAGCTTCAATTATTGTACCATCGCCAAGAGTTAATATCCCTTTTACATTTTCAGCCACAAAAGCATAAGGCTGTTTTTCCTCAACTAGTTTAACAAAATACTTATATAATAAATTTCTTCTGTCATCTATTTTCCGTGGTCCGGCTAGGCTAAACCCTTGGCAAGGGAAGCCTCCTGTAATTACATCTGATCTCGGTATTTGATTAAAATCAATCTTTGATATATCTCCATGAACAACTACGGAATTGGACCAAAGTCTATGGGTGGCACATGCATCTTCGTCAATGTCATTAGCCCAAACAATATTAAAGCCTTGATTTGCGAAACCCATATCTAAACCACCGGCACCAGAAAATAGAGAATCGACTGAATATGAATTCATTAGTAAATCATCCGGCTTCATGTTCTCTTCACACCTTCATTAGTTTTGTATATCATTTATTATTATATATTAGTAGTATTTATATTTAAAGAATAAATTAATGCTTTGTTCCCATTCAATCCAATTTACGTTTGTTAACTATATTAACTCAACTTGAAGAATTAAAACCTCAAATCAATCACTATATGGTGCATTACATTAATTATCGCTATCAATGGAATTTAAAAAGATGATCCCTATTCAATATAGGAATCATCTTCTAGTTGCATAGGCGACCAGTGCAGCGTAGTAAAACAACTAGCCTGAGCACCCTCCCAAAATCGTGAAAGGGGAATCCCCTTCCCAACTCCCCAGTATAGGGATTTACAAATCCCTATACTCAGATAAAATTACTATGTAATTAACTTCTGTGATTAATATAATATACAAGTAAGTTCAAATAAAACTAAGATATTTACATACAATCATTCGCGTTCATTTCGCACCTTAAGTACTTACAAGAATTTCAACAGTTATCTAAATCTATACCATGAAAAATGTTTTGCAGGTATCGTCTTATTTTTTACACTTACGAATATGTTTTCGTCTAATACTTCATCATACAAATAGCCATTATATTTATTTACCCTAATCAATACGGGTTTTAGGAAATTATCTGTATCCGGATATGCTTCTATTCCGACTTCGCCATCTCTAGCACAAACCCTCAAAGTAAAGGTCTTAGGGTACTGTTCAGCTGGAAGGAAGTTCTTTTTAAATTCAGCTGTAACAAAACCAACCTCAAAGCTGCCTCCCTCTTCAGTAACGGTAAAAGTTCTTTCAAAAATCACTTTATCCTTTGCACTATTGGAAGTTATGTAAGCATCATTTTGTCCCTGTGCTGCTAACGCAGGTACTCCAGATATCAACAATACAACCAATATCAATCCTGATAGAAACCTTTTAAACATAAATTGTTACCTCCTTATTACTTGACTCATAATTAAACAATACTGTTATCACTATATTAAAATGCAAGAATGGTGCCAAACTCATAGTAATTATGTAAACAAATTAAAGTTAGTAATATATGACTAGTAATAAACAATTTTTCATAGTACCCCTTACCTAGGACAGTGTAGGATTAATGTATCCTTATGGCAAACAAGTAATTACATTCCTATACGTTTTGTGACACTCCTTTTAGCAAATGTACCTATTTTTATATAAACATATATTTTTTTATACCGATATATAAATTACAAAGATAAAATAGGAGTGTAGCCATGCAGCAAAATACATTATTTGAAAATTTTAAGATAATTGGCTCAAACACCAATAAATACCTAGACCGCTTCAAAAATATACTCAATATCAATTCAAGTATATTGATTACTGGCGAAACTGGCACAGGTAAGGAACTGGTCGCACGTTGGATACACTTTAATGATTATAAAAGAAATAAAAAGCCTTTTGTGAAGATAGCAATACCCAATATTGGCGAGAACATCTTTGAGAGCGAGGTTTTCGGCTATGAAAAAGGTGCCTTCACTGGAGCAATAACCTCAAAAAAAGGCTTGATAGAAGTTGCTGAAGATGGCACTATATTCTTAGACGAAATAGAAAACGCCTCCCCATCCATACAAAGCAAACTACTGCAGTTATTAGAGGACAGATTATACAGAAAGGTTGGAGACACAAAATATAAAAAAACCAATGCACGATTTGTTATTGCTACAAATAAAGACCTTCTCACTGAAGTACAAGCCAACAATTTTCGGTCCGACTTATTCTACAGACTGGCCGTAATAGAAATTAAACTTCCTCCTCTAAGGGAAAGGGGTTTTGATATAATTGAGATTGCCAACCATTACATAGATAAATACTCCAATGAAACTAATATCCAAGTAAATCAGCTTCATGATAGTGCGTATAAAGCTTTATCATCATACAGTTGGCCAGGAAACATAAGGGAACTGAAAAATTTTATTGAAAGGTCTGTTATATTTACAGAAAGTAAAAACTTAGATTTATCAACCCTTCAAAAAGATACGCTAATACAGTCCGACAGCTCAATAATGTTTAACTATAAAGATTATATCAGGAATAAAGAGTATGAACTAATCTTTAATGCCCTCAAAAGGTGCAATTGGAATGTCGAGCAAACGGCAAAACTTATCGATATGTCAATACCCTTTGTGTACAAGAAAATAAAGGAGTTACATATAAGAATTTAACTCTTGGAAATCACCCTTGCAAATTTACATTCATCAACCTTTACCATATAACCCCTCGCTAGTTCAACATCTTTTTGAGCAGCTTTTACATTCCCTAATTTAGCATTAAGAGCATATCTTGCAAAATAGCCTTTAGCAGCTTCATAATCAGACTCTATTTGGTGGGATAATGTTATTGACTCATTTAAGAGATCCATCGCCATTTTTTCCTCACCTTGCTTTTCCAATATATCTGCCTTAAGCCTTAGATTCTTTAGTTTCCTCATATCACTTTTTATCTCCTCTGAAATTGAAATTGCCTTTTCACAATCCTCCATAGCTTTTTCTATATCTCCGTTCAGCATTTCATAAAGGGATTTATACCTGTAGTAATCGCTTATATATGCCATCTCATCAGCTTGAGCGAATATGTCATATGCAGCCTTTAATAGCCCCGATACCTTATCATATTTCCCCTCTTCAATTAAAAGTCTTACAATGCTTATATAGTTAATGCCTTCACCAATAGGTACATTTATCTCCTTAACTATTGCAAGGGAGTGGTCATAAAATCCAAGTGCTTTATCAACATTACCCCTTTCAAACATAATATCGCCTAAATTAGTAAGTATAATGCTCTCATTGAGCTTTGAATTTATCTCCTTTGAAATATCGAGTGCCTCGTTAAAAAGAATTTCCGATTGATTAAACAGTCCTTTATCCATATAAAGTATCCCAAGATTTATACAACCGGCAATATATCCTTGCTGGTCAGATATCTTTTTTGAAATATGGATGGACTTATTAAAGTATTCCTGGGCTTTTGAAATCATTCCTGTAGCATGGTAAATAGCTCCTAGATTGCCCGAAACCTTTGACATAATAGCAAGATTGTTTATCTTTTCGGCACTTTTATAGGATTTGTCCAGACAGTGCAAAGAATTTCCAATGTCCCCTTTTGTATAATATAGGATACCCGCTTGATTCATTATCTCTGAAAAATTTTCATAATCCATAGTTTTCATAAGTAATTTCTCAGCCTTTTGGACAATATTCAAAGCTTCGGGATTACCCGTTATTCTATAAATATTGCACTTCATCTGCAAAAGCTTTCCATAAAGCATATTCTCACGCTTTAGTTTTGGTTCGATATCGTCAAGAATGTTCAAAGCATCTTCAAAAGCATCCTGTTCCTTATATAAATCCGCTATCATAAGCTTAATGCCATAAATATCATCATAAAGCTTTGCTCTTTTGAGGGCTTTATTTAAATTATCGAGTGCCTTTTCATACTCAGCTTCCACAAAATTTATATATCCCATATCCTGATATGCCTGAAGGATCCTTTTATCATCATTATCCTTTTTCTTTACCGTTAATTCAAGAAATCTGTCGTAATATTCTAAGGAACTAGCCATATCGAAAGTATTCCTATATTTCACAGCTGTCTTAAAGGCATATTGAGCCGCCTTATTTACATGATTTGCTTTACTGAAATGGGTATACAGCATTTCATAGTAATCGTCAATTTCCTTCTTAAAACTTGCTTCAATTATTTCCCCGGTTTTTTTATGATATTCCCTTTTTTGCTTATTTAAAAGGTTATTATATATCGCATCTCTCTCGGTATCCTGATTGAACATAAAGACCTTTTCAACTACACCATAAGCTGTATATGCTGCTTTTAAAGAGATAATATTCATATGCAAAGGAAGTCGTAATACTTCGAAGGCGTCCTCAAAACTTAGCTCTAGCAATTTACATACAATAGATAATCGAAATTCCTTACCAACAACAGACGCCGTCTGTAACAAGCTTTTAGCACTGTCATCTAATTCAGACATATTAGCAAGGATCAAACTTTGAATATTTGTAGGAATAGATGCAGCCTCTAAAGGATCAACTTGAGCAACACCCTTGACTATTCTAAAAGAGTCAGTCTTTTTTATCTTTTGAATAAATTCACCAATGTAAAGAGGGTTTCCATTAGTATAATCTATTACAATATCAAAAAGGGACTTATCAAGGTCATTACAACTAAGAAGTTTGCACGTCAGTTCCTTCATAAGTTTTTTGTTTAATTTACCTACCTTTAAAGTTTTATACCTATTAGCGTCAATCCGCCTAAACTCTTCTAAATCGTACCTTGAAGATAAAATAAAAGTTATGCTAACATGTGACAACATGCTAATGAGTTCACCTATTACAGCAATTGAGTTAGAATCAGCACAATGAACGTCATCAATAATAATAACCAGTTTATATTTCTTAGATAATTCAACAAAGAAAATATATAACTGCTTTACAATTTCTTTTCTAACACTGTCGAAATTCATGGAATTCAATATATTTTGAAAATCATTATCTCTCGAAAGACCTAAAACTAGCCCTAAAAAGTCAGCATTTCTCTTTATTTCCTCTTCCGCCTTGCCTTTGAGTATATAATCCAAAAATGATACCAACCTGTGATGCTTCACACTTGCATTCTCTCCAGGATTTATATTCATAATATTCATCAATATATTTGAAATTGTATAATACACTCTATTTTGGTATATGGAACTGCAATCTACCCATACTTTTTTTACAGTAGTTCCCACGCTTTTTGAGAACTCCTTTATGATGCTTGTCTTACCCAAACCGGCGTTTCCAATAAGGTTGATACATTGTGTACCGGAATTCTGTACGCTGTTGTAAGTTGCAACTAGTGCATTTAGTTCCTTTATTCTGCCTACAAATATAGTTTTGTTATCATAATAGTATTCATCCTTAATCTTCAAAGGATTATAGCACTTTACAGGGTGTTCCTTATTCTTAACTTTTATTTTAATGGGTTTAGAATAGCTTACAATGTCCTTTGTTTCTATATATACCGACTCTGAAACCAGAATATTCCCGCGCTGAGCATTTGATTGAAGCCTCTGTGCCGTATTAACTATATCCCCCATAACTGTATAGTCTTTATCAAAAGTGTTTCCTATACTGCCCGTCACAACAAGACCATAGTTTATTCCAATAGAAAGGCTCAAAGAAATATCTTTAGCTGAAAGTCTCTCTTCCGAGAACTCACTAATAAGTCTCATCATCTCCATACAGCATAAAACAGCCCTTTTCGCATCATCAGCATGTATATACTTTGCTCCAAAAAGAATCATTACACAGTCACCTATGTACTTATCAATGGTTCCTTCCATCTCATACACAGGTTTTGTAATATAGTTGAAGCAATCATTTATAAGTTCTCTTACCTCTTCAGGATCCATCTTTTCAGATAGCGCTGTAAATCCAGAAATATCTGCAAATATAACAGCTACATTCCTTCTGTTTTCAGATAAAGTATCAAAGTTTTGCACACTGCTCCTATTTTCAATACTTTCAAGCTTTGTACCGCAGTTAGTGCAAAATTTCCCCTGACTTGGATTAGGGTAAAAACATGCAGGACAATAGTAAGCAAATTTTACTCCGCACAATTGACATTCTTTTGCATCCTGACTTTTTAGTTTTATTCCACAATTAAAGCAAATCATAAAAACCCTCACCCTTTAAAATGATAAATTGAAAAATCCTATTTTTTGTTGTATAATATATTTATCTTTCATTATTATAGTGATTAAACTATTTCCAAAACAATCTATGCAATATCTAGGTCATAAAGCCCATTATATCAATTGTTTGAAATGGCAGTTGACCATTTGTTTTTTGTAATGACCTTATTGAAAAAGGTAGTTTTCCAAAATTTCGTTTCATAAAACTCTTACTTATTGCATTATGCCTACAACATAATTAATTCAAAAATAACAAAATATAAATAGAGAGTATTCTTTCGTAATTTATGTCAAAAATAAGGAGTCATAATATGCTAAGTGAAAGTGTTTTTTATTTAGGCAGTTCAATTAGTACCTATGATGGTTTTATAGATTTTCTAAAGAACACATTTGACCAAATCAATTGTTCTGCAGACTGTGATGATTTTATTCAAACCCTTGAAAGCTTTTTATCGGATATTCATGCAGTTGACACTAACCCTATTATATTGTTTGTTGAATCCCCATTCTTAAGCAGCATTAGCACCTTTCTGAGTAGTCGTTTGGAAGCTTCAAACTATATACTTGTGGGCTTTTATAATGAAGAACAAAGCTATATAGGTAATTTCGGCAATATTTTTGATTTTGTTAATACAGTAAGTTTCAATCCACAGTTTCTTATAAACAAACTTACAAATGAGATAAATAATAGAAGAAAAATTCTCTCTCTAAAATATGAGCTTAGTGAATTTTATGAAATAGGTAAATCCCTATCTTCACAAAAGGAAACTATTAAGCTTTTAGAAATGATTACAACAAGCAGTATCCGATTAACATCTTCCGACGCTGCTACAATATATCTTGTAATAGATAAAAATTCTTATAGTTGGACCTCAATTAAGGGTAATAATTACGAGGATAAACTTCTAAAATTTATCATTACCAAAAATACAAGTATAGACATTGACCTTGATGCACATACCTCCACAATTACTAAGGATAGTATTTTCGGTTACTCAGTTATAACAAGTGAACCCCTAAGAATTGATGATGCCTACAAAATAGATGCGAATGCTGAATACCGACATAACAACTACTTCGATTTACGTACAGGTTATGTAACAAAATCCATTCTTACAATACCAATGAAGGATCATGAAAATAATATTTTAGGTGTAATTCAATTAATCAATAAGAAAAAAAACGCGTCTGAAAAAATAGATTACAAAAACCCTTCAAGCCTTGATAGTATAATACCTTACACTTATTCCGATGAGCTTATAATGAGTTCTCTAGCGGGGCAGGCTGCTGTGGTGCTTGAAAACAATCTATTATACAACAATATGCAATTTCTTCTTGAAAACTTAAAAAAACAAAATACCCAGTTAGAAATATTAAGCAAAAGAATTCTTAAGGCCCATGAAGAAGAAAGAAAGCGTATAGCTAGAGAAATACATGACGGTCCTGCACAAGCTGTGGTAAACCTTTCCCTTAAGCTTGAGCTTGCTCGAAAATATTTTCAAAATAGCATGACCGATAAAGGCTTTCAGGAGCTTGATGCACTTAATACAAGTGTAAAATCTACCTCAAAAGAAATAAGAGCTATTCTTTATGATCTAAAGCCCTCCTACCTTGATGATGGACTTATAAAAGCTCTTGAAAACAGACTGCAAATTCTCGAGGAAAGCACTGGGCTTAAAGTCAATTTCTTTGTTTCTGGTGACGATTCTACAATTGAGCACTATATTGTATATGCACTATACAGAATGGTACAGGAGACACTTACAAACATTCAAAAGCATGCCCAGGCAAATAATGTAACCGTTGACCTTCGAATATATGAAACCGGCATTTCAATTCAAATAACTGATGATGGAATAGGTTTTGATGTCAAAACTCAATCAAAAAAACATCAAACTATACACGGTGGATTTGGGCTATCAGGACTTAAAGAGCGTGTAGAGTTGTTAAAAGGAAGATTTGATTTACAATCCACACCAGGGAAAGGAACAGATCTTATCATTTACGTTCCATTATAACAAACACTTATAAGCTGCTTAGTGTACGGATGGACAGGTCTAACTAATACATCCTCACAACTCCCTGTTTCAATAATTGTTCCTTTATACATGACAGCAATTCTGTCACAAATATGAGCTAACAGCCTTATATCATGGCTTATAAATAGATATCCCACTTTATTTTCAGCCTTAAGCCTTTTAAACAACTCTAAAATCTGAGCCTGCGATACTGTATCCAAACACGAAGTTGGCTCATCTAAAACTATCAACTCCGGGTTCATTATTAGTGCTCTTGCAATACTTACTCTCTGGCATTGACCACCGCTAAGCTGATAAGAGTATCTTGTGCTTATTTCATCATCCTCTAATCCAACCATTTCCAAATAATGTTTTACCCGTTCCAAAGCTTCTTTTTTGGGTAAATACTTTCTCCCAACACCTTCTATTACTATATTTTCCACCTTCATTTGAGGGTCAAGAGAAAAAAAAGGATTTTGGAATATCATCTGAACCTTTTGAGGATAATTTGCACTCTTAAATATATCTTCATTCCTGTACAAAATTTTTCCTGCCGACGGCTTAATAATTCTTGCAATGAGTCGGGCAAAAGTTGATTTACCACATCCGCTTTCACCAACTAATCCCACCGTTTCTCCCTTATATATCTCCAATGAAACGTCTGTAAGTACATTGGAAGTTTTATTGGGAAAATGTTTATCCACTGCCTCTATTCTAATAAGTATGTCTTTTTCTGCATTTGTTTTTTTGGTGTTAAAATTACCTACTTTTCTTAGTGCTGAAGCCGTCAATCTTGCTGCTGCCTCGCTTTTAGGATTTATAAACACCTCTTTCGTTTTGCCTTCTTCAACAATCCTTCCCTTGCTTAATACAATAACTCTTTCGGATATTTTATCCGCTAAGCTAAGATCATGAGTTATAAATATAACTGAAATTCCAAAATCACAGGTCATACTTTTTAGAAGTTCAATTATTGACTTCTGGGCGATTAAGTCTAGTGAACTGGTTGGCTCATCGGCAATTATTATCTTTGGCAGACATGAAGCCGTTGAGCTAATCATGCCCCTTTGAGCCATTCCACCGCTTAACTCATGAGGATATTTATTTAAATATTCTTTAAGATGGTCAATTTTTAATCTATCCAACAACAGCTTAAGTTTTTCTACTGCTTCTCTATAATTAATTCCACAATGCTTTATGAGTGGCTCTGTCAACTGTTTCCCAACCTTCATTGTAGGATTCATGTATGAAAGAGGTTCTTGGAATATCATGCCTATGCTTTTTCCCCTTATTTTAAGCATCTGTTCATCGGGTAGGTCTTCTATACTTTTCCCTTCTAGCAAAATCCTACCTTCCCTTCTTATATGCTTAGCTTTTACTATATTTAAAATAGATTTTGCGAGCATAGTCTTACCACTACCCGATTCCCCCACCACCGAAACAATCTCTCCTCGTCCAATGCAGAGATTTATGGCATCTAGAATTTTGTTTTCTTTTATATACAATGAGAAATCTGATAATTCAAGAAGCTTTTCCATTTATCCTCCTAGTGCATCTTTTATTGTATCCCCTATAACATAAAAACATATCATTATAACTGCTATAAAGCTTAATGGAATTATAACCAACCAAGGGTATGAAGAAGCATATACAAACCCCTCATTTGCAAGGGTACCCCAGCTTGCCTTAGGAATTTCTATTCCAAGCCCTAAAAAACTCAAAAAGGCTTCGGCAAAAATTGCCGCCGGTATGCTTAGCATCACATTCACAAGAATAGCTCCCATGCTGTTGGGGATTATATGTTTGGTAATAATCCTTAAATTTCCCACACCTAATACCTTAGCACTCTGTACAAACTCCATTTCCCTGAGTAAAAGCGTCTGCCCCCTCATGATTTTTGCCATACCTGTCCAGTCGGTTATCGATAATGCTATTATAATTGTCATTTCACTACGCCCCATAAAAGTTGTAAGAAGAATGACTATAATTAAACTTGGAATTGAATGAAACATGTCAGCAATTCTCATCATTATTTCGTCTATTATACCTCCGTAAACACCGGATAAGCACCCATATATTATACCTATCAAAGTCTGGATAAGTGCAGCAGCCAAACCTATTTTAAGAGATATTTTAGCTCCTTCACATACTCTCACAAATAAATCCCTTCCGAAATTATCTGTACCAAAAACATGTTTTCCACTAAAGGGAGGTAAAAAGACATTATCAAGATTATGGGCATAATAATTATACTCCGAAAGAAGAGGATAAATAAGCGAAACAATAAAAACCAGACCTAAGAAAAGCAATGCGGTTACAGCAATTCTATTTTGAACTATAGCTTTTACAGCTCTGCTTACAAACATAGCAATCACCTGTTATATAAATCACTTAAGCTGGACTCTTGGGTCCATTATGGAATATAGAATATCCGTTATTGTGTTTACTAATATTACTATTAACGAAGTAAAAAGGGATAATCCTATAACCATAGTATAATCCTTTTCTTGAACACTTGTAACAAGGTAGTGCCCAAGACCGGGAATAGAAAAAATTTTCTCAATAGCAAAAGAACCTAAAAGAATAGATACCGATAGTGGCCCTAGCACCGATACTATCGGGAATAAAGCATTCTTAATTCCATGCTTTGTAATTATTTCTCTTGAAGATAATCCCTTCACCTTTGCATTTACTATATAATTGAGCTCTAAGACATCTAAAAGACTTGATCTCATCATTCTTATAATAATTGCCATTGCACCAAATGCCAAAACTGCTGATGGAACCAGTGTATAGCTAAAACCTTTCCAACCGCTTACAGGAAAAAGTCTAAAGCTGCTTCCCGTTACGCGGGATAAAAAACCGGTCAATTTATAGCACAATAGATACTGTGAAAGAGTTCCAAGTACAAAACCCGGTACAGCTACACCAATTACACTTATAAAAAGTGTAATATCATCTAGAGGTTTATTTTTGTTTAATGCTGCTATAATTCCTAAGATTATTCCCATGGAAAGAGCTATGAAAAGAGCTCTCAATCCTAAATCCACAGATACAGGAAATGCTTTGGAAATTATAGTGTTTACACTTTTGTTCGTGTACTTCATAGAGATTCCTAAATCCCCTCTTACTACATTGCCCAAATATATGAAGTACTGTTCAAGTTTAGGTCTGTCAAGACCATATTTTTGCGTTATATTTTCCAGTACCTGAGGCGGTACATTCTTTTTGACTACAAAAAGTTCTCCAGGCATATGGTGCATAAGCAAAAATGTAAACGTAACTACCATCCACACAGTAATAAGTGATAGAACTAGCCTTCTACATATAAACCGAAACACCTTTTGCCTTCACCTTCCTATACCTATTTATGTAAAGAACTTTACGGTTCATCACTCTAAATAGGTCCAATAAAAGTCCATATCTTGAATTGCACTACTTCCTCTGACTAAACCTTTAACTTTAGGTTTTACTGCATAACTATTGTGCACATAGTACAGAGGGCATATAGGCATATATTTAAACAACAATTCTTCCGCTTCACTAAGCAAATTCATTCTCTTTTTTTCGTCCGTCTCTTCTCTGGCTTTACTCATCAAACTATCATACTCTGAGTTGTTGAAACCTACTATATTGAAATAATTTTCAGTTTCAAATATCTCCAAAAACGAAGTTGGATCATTGTAATCACCCGACCATCTAAGAAGTACCATCTGGTAATCCTTTTGCATCATTCTTTCTTGAATGGATTCAAAAGACATTGTCTCTATTTCCACTTCAATTCCTACGTTTTTTCTCCACATTTCCTGTAGGGCTTGAGCATCCCTTTTTGAAGTCTCCATATCATCCACCAACAATGACAATTTAGGCATATCCGAAAGTTTAAGCTCTACAAGGGATTTTAACGCAAAGCTCTCGGCTTCAGCCGTATTGTCCCTTCTTACTAGATCCCCTGTCTCCTGCCTAAAGGAATTGTTTCCACCACCTACAACTGGATTTACAAAGGCATACGCTTCTTCAGAACCATCTTTCACTACTTTATTTACAAGACTTTCACGTTCAATTCCATATACTAGGGCTTTTCTTAAATTCACATTTTTTAGGTACTTGTCCTCATTGTTAATTGAAACATACTGAGTTGCACCCGTATTATAACTTTCTACCACAGCTCCTTTTGCTTTCAATTCATCCCTTTGATGTGCCTCAGAAATTTCTACAATATCAAGCTCTCCTGCCTTAAAAGACGTAATTGCAGATGAATTATCCGGAATAATCCTGAGATTAACTGTACTGAGCTTTATATTTTCTGCGTTCCAATAGTTTGGATTTTTTTCAAGAACTATATCCTCATTGTGATTCCATTCCTTTATAACATATGGCCCATTACCTAAAACGTTTTCTATATCTGCTCCATACTTACTCATTCCTTCCACTAAAGGCTGCTTTGAGTAGAATTCACTATTTATAGGCATAGCCACACTATTTGATACAATCTGAAGAAAATAAGGAGTTGGTTTAGTAAGCTTTACCACCAATGTTTTATCATCCTTAGCTTCAATACCAACATCTTCTTTGCTTCCTTCTCCATATAAATAATTTTCAGCACCTTCTATGCACATAAGTAAATATCCCATCAGTGCTGGTTGATGATCCTTAGGATTTGGATCAAGTGCCCTCAGCCAAGCATCCTTAAAATCCTTTGCAGTTATTTGTGTTCCATCTGACCATGTTGCCTCTCTTAGATAAAAAGTGTAAGTGAGCTTATCTTCACTAATATCCCAGAATTTTGCAACCCCAGGCATCGGAACACCCTTTTCATCATTCCGGCACAAACCTTCAAACACCGCATTTATCACACGCATAGGATAAACATCGATCGCTAGTTGCGGATCAAGCACTTCAGGTTCTCCACCAATACTAATATTTAAGATGTTCTCCTCTAAAAATGCTTCTTGTTTTTTAGGATCACTGCAACCGGCAAAAATCATGCTAAAGCATATTAAACATGTTGTAAGCAGAATAATTCCTTTGCTAAATCTCATGTCTGCAATTCCTCCTTGTTAGTTTTCACAACCGCTAACTGCTTAGGCCTTTTTTAATTATGTAAAAATACACTTTCTCTATTTTATATAAAGACAAAAAAGTTTATTACACTATATTTTTATATCCATGAAATATACTAATATACAGTTTATTTAAAAAATTCGCTTCACTCATGAAATTTCTTGTTCGCTAGAGATCCCTGTGGTTCCCTTCGACGGATGCTTCCAATCCTAGGTAGCATAGGCGAGCAGTGTAGCATCGTAAAACAACCAGCCTGTTCACCTTCCTTAAACCAGGAAAGGGAAATCCCCTTTCCAAACCCCAGTATACATATTTACAAAAATAGAATTTTATTAATTCCTATACCCAAAAAAACTGATTAAAACAATAGGAAGTGTATTTTGAAGGTATAACTTAGAAGTGATACTTAATATTTGACCTTACCAATTCGTCTGATCACTTTAGAAGTAGAAGAACCCCTGATAATATTACTTAAAAGCGAATATTAATGTCCTCCATACTTCCACCTAGTCTATGGATAGAAGACTTTACTTCTAAAAAAGTCTCATAGTCTATTGTGTTCTTGTTCTTTTCAACAAAACCTCGAAGTACTTGTATTGCTCTTCCGTCCCCGAAGTTTCCAAGGCAGATGGCTCCAAAAAGCTTATTTCTCATTTTATTGAAGGTAGCCTTTATTGTTTTATATATCAAATCATACGATTCCCTATCTTTCACTGTAATCCCGATTTTTACTAAGGTATCTAATAAATATTCTTCCAAGTTTCCAATATTACTACTTTCATCTAGTATTTCAATAATGCGATTTGCGGCACTTTGACCCATCTGAATCATAGCATTCAAGATTTCCTCAATCACTATTTCATTTTCTTCACTTATATTAAACAATAGTTTAATTAGTGGCTCTAATGAACTAACAGATTTCCATTTGCCGATTGTTCTGATTGCCATTAATGGTATTATTTGTTCGTCCTCGTCGCTCAGGAGTTCATTATTAGATGCTAAGCTCATTAATTGTTCTACAGCTTGTGCATTAAAAGTTTGCAACTTATTCAAAAGTGGTTCTGGTATGTCACTATCACACAATTTTGCTGCTAATTTAAACAATTCAATAAGCTGTTCTAGATCGGTTACATTCTCACAATAATCAATAGGACTAACTCCACCTATACCTGCTATAGGTGTATTTGCCCAATTTACGAGACCCTCATCAAGAAGCTGCCTAATTCTCTCATCTTCTATATTTAATAATTCATGTGATTTATTACTCATAAAAATTTTGTTATAGCTCTCCTCTACAGCCATGTTGTAGCTTTCAAAGAGAATTTGTGCCTTATCCAACTCTTACTCCTCCAATTGTATCCCTAATACATTTAATTCCCAATTATCACAAAATCAAAAAGATACTCTCTCTAAACTAATCCTCTAACGCCACAAAAAATCAAACCTGCTACGGAGCATTAAGATTTTGTAAAACCGTACTACTAAACCTTTCTCCTGTCTTTCACATAGGTACTTCCAGGTATTGATTTAGCTTTTTTCTTAATTTCAGCTGCTATTTCTGCAACTTGTATATGGCTTGTCAATTCTCTTGCCTCATTTGTTACCACAGCAAGGGAAATTGATATAATTGGAAACTTCATAATTTGTCCTTGTCGGTTACTTGTGACAATATAACCCCTTTCAACATCTTCATCACAGTATAGGGTTTTAATCTTATCGTCAAAATCACTAATTACACCTCTACATATAGCTTCAGCTTTGTCAGGTGTAGTAATAATGACAAAGTCATCACCACCAATATGTCCGATAAAATCTCCCTGATTTCCACCGGTGTGAACATTATCAACAATTATATCCGCTGTAAGCTTAATTGCCCTATCTCCACTGGCAAATCCATAAACATCATTATAGGCTTTAAAATTATCCAAGTCAGCATATATTACCGCAAAAAGCACGCGTTTTGCTATTCTTTGGTTAATCTCAGTTTGAATTTCTATATTCCCCTGAAGACCAGTAAGAGGATTTGCCCACCTGTTTCTGTCAATACGCTTTAAAGTGTTTCTCACACGGCTAACAAGCTCTCGTCCGTTAAAAGGCTTGATAATGTAATCATCGGCCCCTATTTCAAGTCCAGCAAGCTTATCATCCTCATTATCCTGAGCTGTCAACATAATAATAGGCATCAAATTATTACTTTCATCATCCCTTAGTACTTTACAAACTTCAAAACCATCCATACCGAGCATAACTACATCGAGTATCACAAGGTCTGGCTTTTCTTCCCTCACCTTCTGTACCCCCTCGGCACCGTTAGAAGCAGCGACAACATCATAACCTGCGGCTTCTAGTAAATCAGTAATTAACTTTGTCATAAACTCGGTATCATCAATTATTAGAATCTTTTTTTTAAACATGAATCACGAACTCCCATTGAAGTATAATAGTGAAGCTACTGTAATATATATCGGAAAACTAGTATCAAATCATTATAATTATATATTAATTTATGTATTTTGAAAAGCTATACTTAAGTATTCTTTATTTTAAGGCATTTGATTCAACCTTATTAGAAGTATACCTAGTCCTGTAAATTTTAGTTATTTGTTTTTCTCATAAATACATCAACATGATGTTCTTCACTACCAGCATAAAACCATTTTTTTCAAATAGTATTATTTACTTTTTAGACCTATGTTATATTATATTCCATAAGTTCAAAATCAGATTCATATTTTACATTAAGAATTTATTTCAAATAATAAAGATATACTTTATTGTAAATCCTTTTGCAACACTTCAATAAGGTGATTCAATAAAACAACTGATCAATGGGTGTTTCAATAAAATTGATTTTATAGGGTTGCCACTATATTTATTGAATAATGATTTTTTTAAAAACACCTAACAAAAAACAATAATTAGTAAATTAATAACTAAAAACCGTTGTTTTGTGTTATACTTATATATAAGGGAGTGATATTATTGGCTGAATTTTGTACATGTGGTTCACTAATGCTAGAAGGTTCATGCACCAACAAAAATTGCGTTAACAAGACAGCTGGCAAAAGTACTACAGCAAAGAAGACTAGAGCAAAAAAAGATACTCTAGAAACCAAACCCAAAACCACTAGAACTAGAAAAGCATCAAAATGTATTACTTATAATTTATATGAAACCAAAGAAGAGAATTCTATTTAGAATTCTCCTCTTTTTTGGCTTAATTAATTTAAATTTACTTAATTAAAACTCTTTAGCACAATACATTAATCACAGCCTATTACAATATAACCTACTATATTTTTTGTCTATTTCAAACCAAGTTTCCTCCTTCTGCTGATAACATGTGTCTCTATATTATCTGCTACCTGCTTTGGATCATCTCCAAGAGCAATCTTTCCACCTGTCAAACCTTCAACATCTTCTGTAAGAAGTTTTACAAGCTGTGGTGCACCTGTAATAAAAGGAGTAGGTGATAAATGTGTATACGCACCATAGGCTACGGCAAAAACACCATCAATAGTAGCTTTTTGTTCCATCCATTCTGGTGCTGTAACTGCAATCGGCAAATCCGGTATATCTACATCCAAATGGTCTGCCAATGCTGTAACTAGCATTGATATACGCCCGGTATCCGTACAAGTACCAAAACTCAAAACAGGAGGAATTTTCAGCAGCTCACATACCTCTTTAAGTCCGCTACCTGCCATCTCTTTTGCTTCAAGACTGCATAATCCGGCAACCTCCAACCCGTGATTACCGCACCCACCACTTACAACTAAAATATCTTTTTTAATTAATTCCTTTGTAATATTGATAGTATTCCAATCCTGCGGTCCGTTTCTTAAGCTTGAACAGTTTACAAGTGCAACTACTCCTTTTATTTTACCCGATGATATAACATCCACTAATGGGTCAAGTTTGTTCCCTAATGCTGCTAAAACAGCTTCTGTAGAAAATCCGGCAATTGCCTTTTGAACCCTCTGAGGTACCTTAGGAATTATCTTTCCTTTTCTCTTTTTAAAGTTTTCTATACCCAGCTGAATTAACCTTTCCACAATACCATCAACCTCTTGAGGGTTGTAGGGCATATGATTTTGAAGTCCCGGGACACCTATAATAGTACTTATGCTTACCAAAGTTATTTGGTATTTTTCAGCATACTGATCTATTGCGGGAGGTGAGCAGTTTTCCTCCATAGCCATAACGTCAACTGTCCCTGTGGCCAGCATAGGTTCAATTGTCAGCCAATTGCCCATAAGTCCGACAAATACATCATCTATATCAAACCTCTGCAGAAGTTCCTGACCTGTCTCAATGGAGCCTATTACCCTCAAACCTTTTGCACCGGCTTCCCTTGCCCTCTTTTGTATTTCCTCCGTTCTGGCTTTTTGTATGGTTGCAGCACCCACCCACGGTTGATGACCATTAAAGACAATGTTAATGTATTCGGGGTCTAATATTCCCAGGTCGGTATTTACTTCATGGGGCTTAGGTGTTCCATACAATATATCCTGTACCATTTCAAGACCGATTTGTGCAGTATATATTGTAGCCAATCCAAGTCTTAAAGCCTTTTTAGCTAACGATACATAGTCACCGTCAACATTAGTAAGGCAGCTAGCAACACAGTTTTGCTCTTCATGTACAACTCCCGATGGATAGATATTGAGCTTTTTCCATACATCCTTTCTCTTTTTCGGTGCAAAGGCCTCAACCATAATACTTGGTTTTTCAGGATCTTTTGCCATTTCACTCTCCAAAAGATCTGCTAATTCAACAGCCATACTGTTTATATCTTTATCTGTGCCTATTCCGACTTTCTCACACATCCATCTTAATTTGTTTTCGTCGGATATTTTAAAAGGCGTTTTACCTTGAGCTGTTGCCCTTAAAGTTCTAAAAGCCTCATAAGCATGGTGACTGTATGTACCTGCACCCATAATATTATGAAGCAATAATTCTCTCATTGCCATTGCATCAGCACCAATTCCACATACGCCTTTGGTCTGACCACCTTTTTCACTTATTCTGCAAGGTCCTTGCGAACATAATTTGCAGCTTAATCCTTCCAAGCAAAACTTACATCGAATTTTCTCCTGAAGTGTCCATCGATCAAATACGTTCGACATGCCATCTTCTCTGATGCGTTTGAGCATTTCTTCAACAGAATCATGGTAACTTACTCTTCCCTCTGTTTTTTCTAATACTGTTTCACTCATAACCATTCCTCCAAAAAAAGTTGTATAATAAGAAGTTTTTGCTTATAACGCTATAAATATGTATATACAATCCTACTAACTCTTCTGTTTTACTTGTAAATTTTCTCCATTCTCTTACGTGCACTCATCAATCCGCATATTTAGCATCAATTTTTCCTTATATGCATCGAATAATCATCATCTTTTTGTAGAGTTTTTCTTATATAAAGTTGTTTTATAGAATTACATAAGTATTGATTTTGGAATAGCTAGAGACACACAATAAGCACTTACCATCGAGGTTAAGTGCTTATCCATAAAATAATAAATTCTACAATATTATCAGCTCTC
>JAAYPF010000239.1 GCA_012519925.1 Clostridiaceae bacterium | reverse complement strand
TTTTAAGTATGTCTCCCAATTAACATTTAAGCATAATATCATTTTGAAAGTTAGCATCATTGCTGATATTGTATTTTGCACTTTGTTTATCATTCATTTAGTTTATCACTTAGTCATCTAATTTTCTACTTATACATTTTTTTACTCATTTTCCTCTTAACTGGATTTTTATAAATTCCTATACTTCAAGAAAAACACCAAATAATAAAAAACCTCTTCTTATCATAGCTTGGTAAGAAAAGGCTTTTATATAATTTCTCTAAAAAGTTTGTCGAACTTTTTTATTAATTTGCTTTCTTAGGTAAATAATCAGAAGGATCCACGTTCTTGTTATTTTTAAGTACTTCGAAATGAAGATGTGGAGGATCGGCGGCTTCAAAACTTGCAGTATTTCCAACAGCACCAATCACTTCGCCCTGCTTGACTTTTTGGTTAGGTGATACCATATCTCCATTTGCAAGGTTCGCATAAACTGTTTTTAATCCGTTTAAATGATCTACAATTATTGTTACTCCAAGTCTAGGGTCATTCTTGATTTCTGTAACAACACCATCAGCCACCACTTTTACAGGAGTTCCCCTATCGGCTTTCAAGTCCAAACCAGCATGTGCTCTCCACTCATCAAGAGTTTTTGAATATACTAACTTATCTTGTGCATATTCAAAGGATATTTCTCCAAATACAGGCATTGAAAACTTTTTGCTTTCAGCAGCAGAAACTGTCTGTGCTTCAGAATCTGTTGATGCTTTTTTTGTCGTACTGTTATTCTTTGATGGTTCTACCGTCTTTGAAGGCTCGTTAGTGCTATTTGTCTTTTTCGGTTCAGCCGTAGCTTTTGAATCCTGTTTTTCCGGCGTAGCCTTACTTGTTGCTTTAGGCTCTTCAGTTTGTGCTTTAGCAATCACATCTAATTCCGATGGAATTGAAGCAATGCTTATGCTGCTTTCATCAGCAGAATTATTACCTACAAGCTCGTCAACGATTATTCCATCATCGGTATAATTTTTTGACGATGAAATGTTCTTTGAAGTTATCAGTGCTGCTGTTACCCCTATAATAGCAATACATAAGGTCAAAACAACATAAAAACCCTTTTTATCAAAAAAATCCAAAACTTTTTTCTGCGACTCTTTTTTTCCTGGGAATAACTTTTTAAAATTCACTTTTTCCACCTCCATATATTATTGTTTCCGTATATGGCAACAATATACATAGGGATGAAAAATTTTCTTAATAATTGTATGAACTTATCGTCCTTTGGGCGAACTTACAAAATGCAAATTCCTATATTATCAAAAAACCTGCCTATTTGTCTATATTTAATTTGCTGCAAGATCCTATTAATACCCCCTTATAATAATGCTTCAATATTTCTTCAAAGGAACCTCCATTTTTTGCAAGGTAATTTGCACCATACTGACTCATACCCACTCCATGCCCAAATCCTATTGTGGTAATATTTAATCCATCTTCTTTTCCCTTTTCAACTTTAAAGTTGGTTGATCTTAGCGAAAGTATATTTCTTAAATCTGTACCCTTAATTTCGATATTCCCAATTTTACACTTCATTACCTTTCCACCCTCTGAGAGCTCTAATATACTAAAATCACTTAACAAATCATCTTCGTTGAGAGATATTTCAGGATATTCGGCTTTTAAACTTTCAATTATATCCTCTTCTTTAAAGACATTAACAACCTTAAAATTGGGATCCTCAGCATCTCCGTCACTTTTTACACTTTTTAGGTATGGGACCTCGACACCTTCCCATACATCTTCACAATTCTCGGTTTTTCCACCACTATTTGCATGATATAGCGGATTGATAGGTTTATTATCATATAGCAAAATTAGATTTTCAGTTTCATTAACTGCCGTCTCAATTTTCTTCCAATTCCTATTTGCATTTATAGAACTCCATTTCTTAATTGCGTCCTCCTTATTTACCCACGCTTGGCAATGCTTTGAATCTGTACAGATATGTGCACCTTTATGGGTATCTTCCTTAGCAGGATATAGATTCATAATTCTACTAAACGCATAGGTTCTAGCAGCAACTGCTTGAGCCTTAAGTGCTTCAATCTCGAATTCTACCGGCATTTCTGCCGCAACAACACCTTTTACATACTCCTCTAAAGACATTTCATCAACCTTATCATTGTCTTTCATATATACTCTTATTTTTACTTCTGATTTTTCTAATTTATCTTTTGGTTTAACATCCTCAATTACGGTACCACACCCCCCCACAATTATCATTGGTAGAATTATTGTAACAATAATCATAATCACAATATAGTAAATTACTTTTTTCATAATTATCCCCAATCTCACTTTTTCTTAGGAATAGTGCAAACATATTTGCTTATTTGTTTTTAGGAAAGTTTTCTTAAAAATCCACTTCACTCATAACTTTTCTTATTCGCTTAAGAGCTTTATAACTTCATAGTTTTGCTGTTATGTAGCGGTATGTTATTTTTGAAATGGACTTATCTCTATAAATATGATTGTATGTGCTTGAATTATTCTTTAACTCAAGAAAATCGCAAGCAAAAAAGCAGTCTAAACCACTTTATATATTGGTTTGGACTGCTTTTGTTTGCTATTATAATTTTCTATGCGTTATTAATTTTCATCAACTCTTTCAATATTAGCTCCGAGTTCCTTAAGCTTATCATGTATATTAACATAGCCTCTTTCAATATGTTCAATGTCAGTAATTTCTGTAACACCCTCAGCGGTAAGACCCGCTAATATTAGTGCTGCACCTGCCCTTAAGTCTGTCGCTTTAACCTTCGCACCAGTCAATTGGGTTCTACCTTCTATGATTGCACTTCTTCCTTCAATCTTCACATTAGCACCCATTCTCTTGAGCTCAGCAAGATGCATAAATCTATTTTCGAATATTGTTTCTATAACCATACTAGTGCCTTCTGCTCTTGTCATAAGCGAAGTCATTTGTGACTGCATATCTGTAGGGAAACCCGGATAAGGATGAGTTTTTATGTCTATAGGTTTTATATCGCCATTAGACTTGATGTGTAAGCTCGAAAGCTCTTCCGAAACTTCAACTCCTGCTTCTCTAAGCTTTGCAGTTATAGGCTTTAAATGATCCGCAACTACATTTTCTATTCTGACATCTCCACCGGTTATTGCTGCTGCTACCATAAAAGTACCGGCCTCAATCCTGTCTGGAATAACAGCATGTGTTGCACCGGCTAAAGAATCAACTCCATTAATTTTTATTGTATCGGTACCTGCACCTTTAATATCGGCACCCATTGTAGTCAAATATGTTGCCAAATCAACTATCTCTGGTTCAATTGCTGCATTTTCAATTATTGTCTGACCTTCTGCAAGTACAGCAGCCATCATTATATTCTCGGTAGCACCAACGCTAGGAAAGTCAAGGTATATTTTACTACCTCTTAACTGGCCATTTACTCTTGCCTCTATATACCCATGCCCCTGAGTAATTTCTGCTCCCATAGCTGCAAACCCTTTGAGGTGAAGATCAACAGGCCTTGAGCCAATAGCACACCCACCGGGAAGAGAAATCTTTGCAACACCCATTCTTGCAAGCAACGGACCCATAACAAGAACAGATGCCCTCATTTTATTTACAAGTTCGTAAGGTGCTGTAGTATTGTCTATTAAATTTGGATTTATTCTCAACCTGGTTCTACTATCTGAAAACTCAACATTTGCCCCAAACGATTTAAGTAAATCACACATTACTTTTACATCAGACAAGTACGGAATTTCTTCAATAACACTTTCTCTGTCACCTAATAAAGATGCAGCTATTATGGGTAAAACAGAATTTTTTGCACCACTTATTCTTACAGTTCCTCTCAATGGATTTGCTTCAGAAACAATCAATTTGGGCACGTCAATTCTTCCTTTCATCATAAATTTATCTTTTGTGTGTGCTTCCTCAATAGTCAGGAATGCTAAATAAAATCTAATATTCAATTGTAATTACAGGTGTCGCAAGCCATATGTATGTTTTATTCTCGTAAGCATTATATCTTAAAGCTATATTCATATTTAACCTTGTCCCCTCTAGCTCAATAGTATTGTCAATATAAGGAGAATAGGCCGATATGCTAATTAGGTTATTATCGTATATACTTTTTATATCTTTTGCCTTTGTATCCTTTAATATAGTTTTGCTTATCCTGTTCATTTCTTCATAATCTAGCTTACCATCAAAGCATCCTATAATACAAGTGTTAACCTTAGGATTTAACCCAATTTTTCTAAACTTTTCTTCAAGTAATATAGCACTATCATTTATATCCTGATACTCCGCCTTATTAATCACATTTATGGATATATTGCTTTTTTGCAATTTATCTTTATTTAATTGTATACTAACACAAACACTTGTGTCGCCAGCACACGTTCCTATTATATCTGTTTTATCTGTAAAAGAATTACTAACAGTTTTGTTTGAAAAATCAGCACTTTTTGTTATTTCTAAGTCAATTGCAAGCTGTTGTGCAAAATCCAATATGTTTTCCGAACTATGCTTTTGTGCATCAATGTAAGACCATATATAAGTTTCACTATTAACAAATTTAGCACCTGTGCTTAAAAAAGCATCATACAAGGAAAAAGTATTTTCTATCCCTTTATAGTATACCTCTGTACTAAATAATTTAAATAGTATTGTGAAAAACATAAACAAAAAGAAATATTTACTTAATTTAACAAACACATATATCCCCCCACAAGATGAACAATTCTAATACTAAAATTATTGCCCCATCCATTATGGGATATACATGCAATATATTCTTTTATCTTTTGCAATTAATAGGTTGAAATAGCTCTACTTATCATCATAGCACAATTTCCCCTATTAATATTGCTTTCTTCATCAAAAGTTTTGTAAATACTGTCTTTAACAGTTAACACCCCAACATCAAACATTTTCTTAACAAAACTACTATACCATTTACCTTGTTTAACTTTAGAATATATAGCATTGTTTGTAGTTTTAAAAGAAAATGATTTAGCTAAAATGGTACTAACTTCAGCTATTGTTATTGTTTTTATCCGGCTTTACAGTACCATCCTCATATCCCGAAATTAGCCCGTTCTCCGCTGCCAAAAGGATATACTCTTTTGCCCAATGCTTGTCTATGTCAGAAAACCTATTGACCTCTTCTACTCTTCCCTCAATGCCTAAAGCCTTAACCAATATTACCATAAATTCTGCCCTGCTTATAAGACTTTCTGGAGAAAAACTGCCATCGGGCAAACCATCTATAATTCCAGCATCATGTAGATGTGTAATATACTCTTTTGTCTCTTCATCCTTAATGTCAATAAAAGGTGCATAATCTTGCTTACCTACTTCATGAATGTTGACTCTGATAGGACTTAAAACACTGTTCAAATCATAATCTATATATGCTTCTTTAGGATAATCCTCTTTTAGTTCATATCCAATATGCAAAGTCTTACCATTTACAAAATAGTGGTATAAAACGGCAAATCCTTTTCTATCCTCTTTATCACTCCATTCTAACAGAACTCTTTCTTTATTGTTTCCTAATTGCTCAGTTTTATAATTAAGTCCATGAGAAAACGAGAGATTCACATTAAAAAGGATAACGCTGCTGATTATTATTATGTATACTACTATTTTATTTATATTCACCATTGCATACCTCAAATCCTTCTTTATATAGGCTTTTTTTAAGTTTTTTAAGTGTTTATTTTTGGCAATCATCTTAATCTATCTCACCTATGTATACAAGCAGTTTTTCTATAAGGTACATTATTTCTCCTCTGCTAACAATAGTGTCCGATGAGATAGCTTTTCCTTCACGTATAATTGTAAATCCGTTATTGTCTATAAAGTTTGATTTCCTTTCGCTTGCTAACCTTGTTCCCGATTTAATTTCAAATAGTCTAATTATCATCGAATATGCCTTTGAAGCATTACAATTTTTACTTGATAAATTAATATCCTCATAGACTATAAAGCCTGATTTAAATGCTTCATTCATGTAATTGTTTCCATACTTATAATCTAAAGAATCAAACATCAGTTTGACACTATCACCCACAGTAGCATTCAAATCGGGTCCAAATAATCTTCCACTTATACTTTTAATATCATGAGCAGCTGCCACATTATTTATAACTGTCTCATAACTATGGTAATATATATCGTCAAAATAGTCATTACCATATTGTGCTACTATAATATCAGCAGGTTTAAATGTCTCAAACGTCAGCTTCCCTTTATTTGTATCTCTATCAAATGTCGCAAAAGCATTTTCCCTTGTCCACGTTGTCAAAACTGAATCATACACAAAACCTGATGTCTTTCCGTTACTATACCAATTTTCTTTATCATACATAACTTCAAACTTCAAAGGTTTTAATACCTTATTAACAGGAATTTTATTAGCCCCCTCAAGAGCACTAATTCTAAAGTTCCCAGCCTCTAGCTTGACGTCCATATTTTTTATACCATCTCCACTTAGCCCAGATGTCGAAATTGTAATTTCATAGTCCACCCTTGAATCTATATTTACTAGTGGATTACTTATATTAGTCGTCAAAACTCCCGGTCTTATTATTAAATCAACTTTTTGAGTTCTAATTATTAAATTTTCACCAATAGAAGTCAAAGCTTTAAAAACTTTATCGGATATTAAAATACTTATCACATTGCATTTTGAAGGTGGTGTGGATACATCCAGCCTGTAATCGAGCTTGTTATCGGTTAAAACATGCTGTACAAAACGATCTGCATTAACACCAGTTATTCTTATATTCCATGTATCATTTATTATTTCCTTATCTTTTTCAACAAATTCGCCGGTTATTATATCCTCAATATCCTGGTCCGAATCATAATCGTCATCACTTCTTTTAGTTCGCACAGTTATACTCTGGGTAGGTTGAGAACGAAGTCCCTTAATTGGATCATAGGCGTACAACCTTGCATAGTACCTGTGGTTGGACAGTAATTCATTAACCGTATATTCAGAACCCATACCTACTAGATATTCTGAGGAGCTACTGTAATTTATATCACTAGCAATTTCAAGTATATAATGTATATTCTCTTCCATCATCCATTCATAGGTAATAGTGTTTTTTGTTATGGCATCCTTTGAGTTCTTTATTCCAAAACCCTTTGGCGTTTCAGGCGGAATTAATTCCAATGTCCTTACAGCATAGGAATCGCTCCAATCAGATTTACTACTTTCACCTTCAGCATTAATCGCTTCAGCCTGAACCCAGAAATAATATAAGGTGTCTGGTTGTAAATCCCCTACCCTGTAATAAATAGCATCCTCAAGCTCTTGTGATGTAATAGTAATCTGGTTTGAAGCCGCATTTACATTGTCCTCAACGCCATACTTAAGATAATAATTATATTCCGGTACAATATCCCATCCAATATCAATATAGTTATCACTGGCTAAGCTATAATTAAAATATGGCACAACGGGTTTTTCCACTGGTGTTATAATAACAGGCAAAGTAGTAAATACTATAGGGTCCGATGGACCGGAGGCAAGGTTGGCACTTGACCTGACAGCTCTAGCCCATATAACATATATTTTGTTAGGTTCAAGATCTGTCAAGTCTATAACTACGTTGTGTCGCATTCCATCAGGGTTTAGATTTGGGTTTTCTGTTGCATCATTAGCTATAGATGGGAAATTTGTTATCTTGTCTGGCTGCATGCTTTGTATATCTTCATATTTCATTCCCTCAACATATTCAATACAGCCAACATCAAAAGTAACACCTGAATCATAGGCCACTTTTCTATAGTAAACATCATTCACTACTG
Organism: Clostridiaceae bacterium; assembly: GCA_012519925.1. GTDB lineage: Bacteria > Bacillota > Clostridia > Acetivibrionales > Acetivibrionaceae > Acetivibrio. Next base: position 32,022 of record JAAYPF010000239.1, on the reverse strand, counting down.
TAGTAGCAGTTCCATTTTGATTGTCAAAGAAAATATCTTTTAATTCTTCATTCGTATTTAGTTCTTCGTCTGTAATGTATTCCCACTTGTTGCCCGTAAAATTAAACTTTTCATACCATAGGTTCTTTAATTGAATAGTTACGGATTTTTCTGTAATCATGTACTCCCCTGGCGAACTCTCCTTTATCTTAATGGGAGGTCTCGCAGGAATTACCGGCTGGTCTATAGGTTCATCAATAGGCGTAATTATAACCTTAAGTGCTGCATCCGATTGATATGTAACACTCTGTACAACGCCATTTACATTCTCAACAGCTTTCTTCTTAGCAACAATTTTAAAGTAGTAGGTCGAATTTTGTGTAAGACCTTCAACTCTATATTTATACCCGAGTACTTTGTTATTGTTAATTATGTGGTTTGCTGACCCAACCATAAAGTCAGATGCAATCTTTTCATTTTCAGGAGGTGCATCCAAAGTATTAGGGTCGGTTACTAGCCAAATATCATAAGTAACATCACTGTCTAGCTCTCCATTTCCTTTTATTGGAGCTTTCCAAAGAATAGTAGCCCCGGTTGAAGTCAGCTCTTCTTCATAGCTTATTATAACGTCTCCAGCAACCCTTTCAAACAAATCTACTATTTCGGGGGTTGTAGGGGTTGTAGGGGTCTCCTGTTCCTCTACAATTATTTGATCCGATTCAATTCTTATTCCCCTGTATACATCTTCACCACCTCTAGTCACTATAGCCCTAATCAAGAAATACTGTGTGACTTCACCTTCAGGCAAAGTGATAAAAAAGTTCGTACCGTCTGTTTCTGCCATATACTGAGCTAGAGTATTAGAACCTATAGTTCCTCTATATATTTGATATGAAACCTTAATGCCACTTGAACTAAGACCTGTAACAACGGGGCTCCACTCTAATTTCCATATTACCCCCATATCCGATGATGCCACTCTCGAAGTCTTTACTAGTATAAAACTGCTCGCTTTTACCGTCTTAGTATATTGTGTTCTCTTAATTTCATCATTGCTAATATCTGGTTCAATTCGTACATAGTAGACTCTGCCTGAATCTCTCACATTATGAATATATTCAAGTTTTCCATTTGCTTCATTGACTGTTACTGCTTTTCCTTCTCCTATCTGCGAATTTCCAATGTATATGGGTTGAGTATTTGAAAACAATTCGCTTTCTGAAATATAGAGCTTATATGATATTCTTCCTTGAGTATCCCATACATCATCCCACTCAATTTTTATCTTATCTGTTCCTTGAGAATAGGCAGCAATCTCAATATCAGTAAGCACCTTTACCTTATTTGACAATCCTGATTCCGGGCTTTTATATACTTTGTCTCCATCAGGATAAGTACGATAAGCAGTCATATCTAAATTATATATAGTTCCCGACTTGAGCTCTTTTAGCCTAATAGAATTATCATCCGTTTTATTCGGTATATTATCATCCGTTTTATTCGGTATATCACGTTCCTTTAATACACGAGAAGTAACGGGTCTATAACCCTTTGCAACCTCCTGAAGATATAAATTCGAATAAATACCACTTTCACCTTCTAAGCCCCATTTTAAATCCACATAATATTTATCAAACTCATCGAATCCTATCGGAGGCTGGTCTTCGTTTAGCTTTTCAACCCTGAACTGCGTTGGTGCATTCGGAGTATCAGGTATATAGGCAAATACCCTTATTCCCGAAAAGTTTTGTATAATTATTGACAATAATAATATTAAACCTAATACTCTATAAAATCTTTTCATATCAATTTCTCCTATTTTCAGAAATTCTTCCACCTAATCACAGCCTAAAATCCTTTTATATTTTAAATGAAAAGCATTTATATATCTCCAGTAAGCTTAAGTAACTTTACAAAGGCAGTTGCCAATTCAGCCCTAGATATAGTTCCATCAGGGATAAACCTACCTTCGTCATTAAGCTCTATCAATCCTAAATCTACACAAATAAGAACATCTTTATAATATGCCTTATCTACCCTAGACATATCCTTAGCTGATTTACTGCTATTAGGAATCAAACTGATTGTATTGACTCCTGTTTTAGCCGAATACATCATCATTATTACTTTGGCAGTTTCCTGTCTGCTCACATCTCTTACAACTCCTCCGAAGGCTATAAGACTTTCAAGGTTATATCTTTGTGCCTTTTGATTAATTGTAAGACCACTTTCACCTTGGTCTAAACCTATTATTGTCTCATATAAAAGTATTATTTCTTTCACTTTTACGCTATCTTCAGGAAGGAAAGATCTCATATCTCCAAACACTCCACTCAAATCATATTTAGAAAGGAGCATTCTTATATTAGGCGTATGATAGTAGTTTTCCAACAAATCCTTTGCAAACTCTTCTTGTGCAAATATGGCATATTCCCCAGTCATTATTACATTAAATGCCAGCTTGCTATAGGAAATAGCAGAACTTTGATTTAGCTTTTGCCACTTATTGCTACCATAATATCTAATATAGGGCAATTTCAAACCTGTATGTTCATTATAATTAAGATTAATTAACATCGGATTGTCAAAACTGTTTATTTCTTTGCTTTTTATGGTTATTGGTGAAATCCCTTTTCCACCCTCCATTTTGAGGTAAATAAATTCAGATAGTTCAATTTCAATATCACTAATAGACTCGTTCATTAACTGATCTAAATATTTAGAATCGGATAATTCTTTATTGAGTAGTTCTTCAAGCTTCTTCTGAACAAGGCCAGAATCCTTATTATACAACCGATCTTGTATCTGAGCCTTAAATTGTGTATAAGTTAAGGACGTCCCTACAGCATCAATCTCTAATTCATTAATATAAGACACTGATTCAAATCCATTGGGAATAGCAACTTTACCTTTTTGGCTGCGACCTATATTTAAAGTCAAGTAGATACCCTTAATATTATTATTTTCTTTTAGCTCCTTTATCTCCGGTCTAGCATTTAAATCAAAAGTATTTGGCCTTACACTGTACTCTGCACCATTAGTCCTGATCAAAAGGCTCTTGTTTTGTAATTCTAAAGCTTTAATTACCTCAACAGGTATATATATCTGATCAAGGGTAGCAAATTTAGCAAAATGAGAAATATCTAAAGTAAAAATATAGGTTCCACTGTTCTCTATTTCATTTACAACCCTATCTCCTTTCAACAGCAACTTGTTTTCAGCCTGGTTCTTAATATTTATTCTCCAGAATAACGCCTCTTCAAGTCTCTTGATTCTATCTAAAAATGAAGCTTCTGTTTTTGTCTCCCTATCCTCACTATCGTAATCCTCCTGACTAAAATCTGTCCTAATAAAAATAGGATCTAAATATTTTGAATAGGATATTATTCCCAAATCCACCGAATCTACCTTTTTAGCTCTAACCTTTATGTAGTATTTAGTATTTGATTTTAAAGGCTGATTCTCATAACTTCCATCTACCAGCTTTACTGGAATAGACTTAATCCTAGCATAATAGTATTCATAATCGGTTCCACTAGTCTTAGTGTTCTTTTCTCCATAATAAGGCAATACCCTACCTTGGGTATTTGTATATTCCTCAAAATTAGATTCATCTAGTAAAATATAATCATCTTCCCAAGGTGACTTTATTGCAACCTCATATCTATACTCAGAAAGACCTCTCCACTTGATCTCAAGTTGATGGTAGGAATCCCGGGTATACATCTCGTCTTTTGTGTACACCAATTCACTGCCCTCATTTTTATATACCCTTATATCGTAATAAGTATTTGCTTGCAGATTTATTAACCTTACATAGCTTAATGTACCAAATTTTATAATGGTATATTTATCCTTTTTAAGAAGGTTGAATCTTAAATCTTTCTCCGACTTTATATGTACACTATAATCCTTTGCCTCAGTCGCTATATCACCATCGTCAAAATAGAACCCTAATTGCACATCCGCCACTGCCTCTAAATATGCTGGTTGTTCAATAAGGTTAGTGGTAACGGGTATGGATACCCATGGGCTGTAATTGGTATTGTCATCTTTCTTTATTGCTTTTATGCTAAAGTAGTATAGTTTGTTTGGAGATAGCCATTTATCAATAGTATATCTGCATTCCTTTGTAACAGGATCATATTCAAAGTTTGCAGGTAAATCTTCAAGAGAAGGATCAAGGATAATTTCACCAAAGTTTGCAAGAAAACTTTGATATATAGCATCATTATTGCCTTCATATTCTTTTTCATTGGCAGCTATCTTTCTTGATGAGGAAATAATATTGTATACCACATCACTTTCTTCCCTAGTCCATTTGAAAGTAACCTTTGTACTGGTGAGAATTTGATTTCCCTCTTCATCAAGAGCAATTTGAAAATCAACAGGAGCATAGGGAAGTTTTAATGTCTCATCGGCTTCTCCCATTACCCCCTTTACTGTTGTAACTGAAAGCAAAGAACTGTAATCTGATTCTCTCTCTGTTTCCATACCCTCTGCTCTCAACCTTGTCTTTGCAATAAAATAATAGGTAGTATTCGGTTTGAGCTTTGAACCAAAATTGGTATAGGCTATTGTACCGTTCGCAAACTCTCGGATTGTCATTCTTATAGAAGTACTCTGTGCGTCTTCTGCACCAACAAACTTAATATCCCCCTCCAAATCTTCTGTTGTTCCAATTTTTATGAAGGAGTTTAAATCTGTGCGGGTACTCATATAAAAATCATAATATACTGCTTTTGAAACCGTTGTATCAGCTATGTAATTGCTCCAGTTTAGATCTACCTTATCAAACTGAAGATCAACATAATTTGAAACTATTGTCGTTTCTCCTATACTTTCATCTGCTTCATTATCTACTACACTACTCACATCTGCTTCATTAGCTACTACTCTCATATTTTTAGGAAGAGGAACATCAATTTCATTTATTGTCCTTGTTGTAAAACTTATAGTTAACGATTTATCTGACATTTTTTCTATATCCATTGAATTACGATCGGTATCGGTATTACTTGTAGTATACATCTTTAGATAATAAACCTTATTAGGTAGCAAAAAATTAGGATAATTCTTTTCATTTTCATCCAACCCTTTTCTTATTTCAGCATCCTGCCTTATTATCGCATTGCCACTTTCATCAAAATAATGTAAACAATACCCTTTAAAAAGATCAAATCCGTCGATGGTATATTCTAAACGATTTCCATTCTCTTTTACTTCTTTTGATGAAAAATACAAAGCTTTTCTGTATATCAACGGAAAATACCCATATACTGTGTCGTCAGCTTTTAACTCGGGATAAGGCATGGAATCATCCTCATACTCACTCACATTAAACATTACATGATATACAACATCTTCTTCTATGTTAGTATTTGCTCTAATTTCATCCCAATTGGCCGGCTTTTCCCACGATATTGTAATATCTGATGACTTCTGAATTATAGTCTTACCATCAACTTCAACTGATCTTGTTACAGGTTTTCTATCAACAACTGTTACGCCTACGGGCACTGGTGATTTGCTTGTGTCTTCTGCAAGTATGTATTTCAAAGGCTTTGATTCAATTCTGTCTTTAGTGGTATCAGTCTTTACAACTATCTTATAAAAGTTTTCATTGTTAACTCCCACATCGGATATAACTGTTAGGGCGCTCTCGGCTCCTTTAACAAAATAGCTGTCATCTATAGTCTTTTTTACAATCCAATCGCCCTCTATCGTCTGGTCATTACTAGATTGCACTTCATAATAAAGTCTCGGAAGATCAAGACTTCCTTGATTTATTCTATAGATTTTTACATAAATATTGTTAGCTGAATCTTTAGTCAATTGAAGTCTTATTGGCGTATATGTATATGGAAATTCTCCTTTTAGAATGCTTCCATTAAAATCACCCGGTGCTGCAACACTTATTACACTTTGAATATTTCCATCATTATCCTGGTATAAAGGTCTTATATTCATATAGTAAACAGTTCCAGGAAGTATATCACTATTAGGTAAATATCCTTCAGCTGCTTCCGGTTCTTTAACTTCTGGCAAAGGAGCAGAAGTATCCTTTCTTCCAACCAATGTCAAACTCATTTTACCATTTTGGTTTTGCACATCAGCTATTACATCGTTATTATTTGACAGATATGCTATATATTTAGAGTCATCATCACTATACTCAATAAAGATGGCAGATTGAGCAGCTCCACTATTTAGAGTAGCCTCACTACTAGATATGTTAATTCGGAAGTTAAATTTTGACATATCTATATTGTTCTTATAAACATCCTCTAAATTATATCTTACAACCTCTAGTGCCTCTGTTCTATTTGCATTTATATATCCGATGCCTTCAACCCAAATTTTCGGCATATTCCATTCCAACTTAATCCTCGGCTCATCTCCAATTTCATAACCTCCACCATCTATACCCTTCCTAATTTGTTCTTCTACAGTGGATTGAAAGCTAACTCTTGGCAGATAGTACAATAGTCCCTCGCCTATTATATTATCCGTTACAGTCTCTAGATCATCTTCATCTATACTATCTATACTATCTTCATCAAAAATGCTACTGTATATATTTATTTTGAAATCATATATATAGTCATCTTGAAGATCTATAATCTGATATGTATTATCCTGAGAATTTACTGCTTTAATCTGCACCTTATTATCTGGCGTATGATAACTAATTGCATACGAATTTGCCCCACTGACTTTATCCCATCTAATGTTAAGCTTACCATCTTTATAGCTGTCAACATAAATCTTAACAGGTGAAGACGCCGCCCAAACATATTGTTGAAATGAAGGCATTAATGTCGATAGTATTACTGCAACTAAAATAATAGTAAATACTCTTTTTATTAATTTCATAACATATCCTCCAACTGTTTATTCGAATCATTTAGGTCATATCAAAAATAAACAATAATATATTAATATCACTGCCTATCTCAGAAGTTTTAAAGCTTCCAACATAGGAACATTATTCTGCTAAATAGACAATGCAAATCATATCTTTTGAATTATCAATTGACTCGTTGGTTTTTTGGCATAACCTTATATTTTACACGATAGAAATATTAATAATATATTAATTTATCGGCATAATTGCGTAAAATATTAAATATCATGTTGGATTTTTTTAAAACAAATCTTGGATAGAAAGAACAAGAAGTGTTTTGTTGTAAACTCAAGGAAGTGGTTTATAAATTCCTATACTCTAAAAAAGGGAAAGTATTATTTTCCCCGTTTTCCTGCTGCTAGTCTTGCCATAGCTCTAGCTAATGCTGCTTTAGATTGTATGTATTCCGTTTGATTCGCCTGCCTTAAAATTCTTTCCTGTGCTCTTTCTTTTGCTGCTTTCGCTCTGTTTATATCTATCTCATCAGGCCACTCCGCAGTATCTACTAGAATAATAACTCTATTTTGCGTTACCTCCATAAAACCCTGACCTAATACTGCTTCAATCCAATTATTATTCTTCTTGATTTTTATCGTTCCAACTTCAACTAATGCAACAATAGGCATATGGTTCTTTAGTATCCCAATTTCTCCTGAAGGAGTATTGAGAACCACTGATTGCACATCGCCCCAAAAAAACTTTCTATCGGGCGTCAATATCTCTATATAGAATGTATCGGACATAACAAACCTCCTAAATACTCTATTTCATAGTTTCAGCTCTTTCATATACTTCATCTATAGTACCGGTCATATAAAAAGCAGCTTCCGGTATCTCATCCATTTTACCGTCAATAATCTCCCTAAAACCCCGAATTGTATCTTTTATATGTACATATCTACCTTTGTATCCGGTAAAAGTTTCAGCCACAAAGAAGGGCTGCGACAAGAACCTCTGTATTTTTCTCGCTCTGAATACTGTGAGTTTGTCTTCGTCAGCTAGCTCATCAAGACCTAAAATCGCTATAATATCCTGTAATTCCTTATACCTTTGCAAAGTCTCTTGAACCCTTCTGGCAACCCGGTAATGTTCTTCTCCTACAATTCTTGCATCAAGCACTCTAGATGTAGATTCCAATGGATCAACAGCCGGATATATGCCCTGTTCAACAATCTGCCTCGATAGAACTGTTGTTGCATCAAGGTGAGCAAAGGTAGTCGCTGGTGCAGGGTCTGTGAGATCATCTGCCGGAACATATACAGCTTGAACTGATGTTATGGAGCCTTTTTTCGTAGATGTTATCCTCTCCTGAAGTGCCCCTACATCCGTTGCAAGTGTAGGTTGGTAGCCCACAGCCGATGGAACCCTTCCAAGTAATGCGGAAACTTCCGAACCTGCCTGAATAAATCTGAATATATTGTCGATAAACAAAAGGACATCCTGTCCCATTTCATCCCTGAAATACTCTGCCATCGTTAGCCCTGAAAGACCAACTCTCATTCTTGATCCCGGTGGCTCATTCATCTGACCGAATACAAGAGCAGTCTTTTCAATAACCCCCGACTCCTTCATATCATACCATAAATCGTTACCCTCCCTGGTACGCTCTCCAACTCCTGTAAATACCGAGTAACCACCGTGCTCAGTAGCAATATTTCGGATTAATTCCATAATAAGAACCGTCTTACCAACTCCAGCACCTCCGAAAAGACCTATTTTCCCTCCCTTTGCGTAGGGTGCAAGCAGGTCAACTACTTTTATTCCTGTTTCGAGAATTTCCGTTGAAGGTTTAAGCTCTTCAAGCTTAGGAGCAGGTCTATGAATGGGAAGATAATTCTCTGTCTTTACTTCCCCCATATTATCGGCAGGTTCTCCTAACACATTAAAAAGTCTACCTAAAACCTCTTTCCCAACAGGAACCTTTATCGGCGAACCAGTGTCAACAGCATTTAATCCCCTCATAAGTCCATCAGAAGCTGACATAGAAATACATCTTACCGTATCATTGCCAACATACTGCATAACTTCTGCCACAACTTTTTTATTATCAAACTCAATCTCCAACGCATTATAAATTTTAGGCAGTTCCCCTCTGTCAAATCTGACATCAACAACAGGACCAATAACCTGCACAATTTTACCTGTATTTTTTGCCATACTCCCACTCCGTTCAAAAGATTTCTTTTAGAATAATAGTCTTGAAACTGCTACTAGCATTATGAACTATTTCATAGCCTCAGCTCCACCTACTATTTCAGATAATTCTTGAGTAATTTTAGCCTGCCTCGCCCTGTTATAACTAAGACTAAGTGCTGCTAACATATCATCAGCGTTAGCTGTTGCACTGTCCATAGCGGTCATTCTTGCACTCTGTTCACTAGTAAACGCTTCAACAAACGCTCCATAGATAACCCCTTTTACATACTTTCCCACAAGAATGTCTAGTACCTCTTGGGGTGATGGATCATATACTATGGTATTTTCAATTTTACCCTCTATATTCTCAGTAATTTTCATATCCTCCTTGAGTGCATCAAGTTCTAGCGGGAGCAATTTAATAACCTGTGGCTCTATCGACACCGTTGATTGCATATATGTAAAGGCTAAATACATCTCATCAAAAACACCTTCTGCGAAGAGCTTTAATATAAGTTCTGATATATCTCTTGCCCTGTAAACAGTAGGATTCTGTACAGGATACTCGAACTCCATGTATACATTATATTTATTCTTAGAAAAATGATACTTGCCTACATTACCAGCTACAAACAAAAGAGCATTTTTATCTCCTTCAAAGTGCTCTTCAACCTTCTTTATCACATTATGGTTATAGCCTCCAGCAAGTCCTTTGTCTCCTGTTAGAACTAAATAAGCTTTTTTCTTTCCTTCTTTTTCATCCCTTAAATCAAAGAATTTATTCTTAATATCTCCACTACGCATTAAAATATCTACCATAGTGGATCTAACCTTCTCAAAATAAGGTAACGCATGATCTAGCTGTCTCCTTGCCCTCTTTAACTTTGCCGCAGAGATTAGCTTCATGGCCTTTGTAATTTGTTTTGTGTCTTTTATACTTCTTATTCTTCCTTTAATCTCACTAATCTGAGCCATATTTTATCACCAGCTTAAATAGATTTTTCAATGCGATATTGACTCTTAAAGCTTTCTATTGCAATTCTTAGAAGTTTTTCTACCTCTTCATCCATATTCCCTGTAATGCGGATTGCTTCAGGAATTTGTGCATGATTTTCCTTAATATATTTTAGAAGTTCTTTATTAAATTCCCTTACCTTTTTCGTGGGCAGATCCATAAGATACCGGTTTGTAGCACAGAACAACACTATAACCTGATCTTCAACAGGCAAAGTTTTATGTAGCGATTGTTTTAATGTTTCAACTAGTCTCTCACCCTGAAGTAATTTATCTCTTGTTGCCCTGTCAAGATCTGAACCAAACTGGGCAAACACAGCCAATTCCCTGTATTGAGCTAGGTTTATCCTAATTGAGCCAGCTACTTTCTTCATAGCCTTTATTTGTGCTGCACCTCCTACCCTAGATACTGACAAACCTACATTTACAGCAGGTCTCTGTCCTGAAAAAAACAAATGTGATTCAAGATATATTTGTCCATCGGTAATTGAAATAACATTTGTAGGTATATAAGCCGAAACATCTCCTACCTGCGTCTCAATTATAGGCAATGCAGTTATGGACCCTCCTCCAAGTTCGTCAGATAATCTAGCGGCCCTTTCTAAAAGCCTTGAATGTAAATAAAATACGTCTCCTGGAAATGCTTCTCGACCGGGAGGTCTTCTCAATAATAGCGACATTGCCCTATAGGCCACAGCATGCTTTGATAAATCATCATATACTATCAATACATCCTTTTTGTGAGTATACATAAATTCTTCCGCAATAGCACATCCCGCATAAGGAGCTATGTATTGAATAGTGGACATTTCACTTGCAGTAGAGGAAACCACTACAGTATATTCCATAGCACCATATTCCCTAAGAGTGTTTATTATACCTGCAACACTTGATGCCTTCTGACCTATGGCAACATAAACACATAATACATCTTTACCCTTTTGGTTAATTATTGCATCCACAGCTATAGAAGTTTTTCCAGTCTGTCTGTCCCCGATAATCAACTCTCTTTGACCCCTTCCTATAGGAACCATAGCGTCGATTGCCATAATTCCTGTCTGAAGTGGTATCCCTACAGACTTTCTTTCGACAACTCCCGGGGCTGCTCTCTCTATTGGTCTGAACTTGTCTGTTTTAATTGGTCCTTTTCCATCAATAGGTTTTCCGAGAGGGTCGATAACTCTCCCTATCAGTTCCATGCCCACCGGCACCTCCACAGGTTTTCCGGTTCTTCTAACATACGTTCCCTCCTTGACGTCAAGCCCCTCTCCAAAAAGAACACTTCCTATGTTATCCTCTTCAAGGTTCATTGCCATTCCATAAACGCCGCTTTCAAACTCTAAAAGTTCACCATACATACACTTTTCAAGACCATAAATTCTTGCTATGCCATCTCCTGCCTGTAATACATAGCCCACATCATCAATTTTTTCTTTATTTTCGTAATTTTCTATCTGTTTCTTTATTATAGAACTAACCTCTTCAGACCTAAGAATCATAACCATCACCTCTCCGTCAGCAAATTCTTAAGGCTATCCAATCGTGACTTTACCGAATAATCCTCTACTCTGTCACCAATTTGTACCTTAATACCGCCAATTAAGGATTTATCTATCTCCACAACAGAGCTTACCGTATCATTTTTGTAAATTTGTGCATACTTTTCTTCTATCTTCTTAATCTGTAGTTCATCTAATTGAACTGCAGAACTTATTTTCAAGTTCAAAATATTTCTTTTCTTATCTACAAGCCTTTTGTATTCAATTAAAATACCCTTAATGTATTTAATTCTATCTTTATCCATTAATAAGTACAAAAATCTCAAGAAACTTTCATTACCTAAGCCTTCGAATACTTTCCCTAACAATCTCTTTTTTTCCTCTAACTGTATACTAGGGTTTTTAAGATATCCTTCCAATTCCGGATTGCTTTCAAAAATATTTATTAATTCATTAAACTGAGTTAGTACTTCATCGGTACTACAATTTTCTTCAGTTATTTCAATTAATGCCTCAGCATATCTGCATTCCACTAATGGCATTTTCAATACCTCCTTTCATATGCTATCATAGACCAGCAAAAGATATTCAATACTTTAGACATTAATACACAATGAATGTTCTTATCATCTAAGCATGCAGCGACCTTTTGCTATTAATAAAATATAAATCACGTTTTTGAAATAGCAATACTTTTTCTATTTAACACCTCATTTACAAGCTTACGGTTTGACTCGGTATCCATATTTGCTTCTACTACTTTTGATGCAGCTTCTAAAGCAAGGTTTATAATTTCACTTCTCATGTTTTCCATCATTAACGTTCTTTCCGTTACAATTTCTTCTTTTGCGTTTGCTTTCAATGCCTCAGCATCAGCCTTCGCTTGTCTTATTATCTCATCATACTTATCCTGTGCTTTTATTTTTGCCTCTTTCATTATTTTATCAGCATCCATTTTTACTGAAGCAATCATCTTTTCGTAACTCTCTTTAAGCTCCTGAGCTTTTTCATTAGCCTCTCTCGAATCTTCTAGCTGCTGCTTAATTGAGTTAGATCTGTTCTCCATAAATTCTGTAACAGGCTTGAAAAGGATCTTTCTCAGAACTAAGTACAATATTATAAGATTTATTATGGCCCATACAAAATCTGGTATATTAAATAATAAATCCATATTATGCTCCTTTCTAAAGACTAAATAAACAATTGTATTCCATTTAAAGAAGAGAGCTAAGGCACTATATAAACCCAGAAAATTCGGTTCACTCATGAATTTTCTTATTATCTAGCGGACTCAAATTCACCCTAAAAGGATACTTCTCATCCTAAGACACATAGGCAAGCAGTTCCACACGGCGGAACAGCCAGCCTAAGAGACCTCTTTAACTAGAAAAGGAGAATGCCCTTTCATAAAAAACCTTTATGGAATATACATATCATTTATTTAACCAATATCATCAATAACGCAATAACAAATCCATATATAGCTGTTGCTTCTGCTAAAGCTGCTCCCAACAACATAACCGTCTGGATTTTTGATGATGCTTCCGGTTGTCTAGCAACTGCTTCAACAGCTTTTGCTGTAGCATAACTAATACCTATACCGGCAGTTACACACGCCAGCAATGCCAAGCTTGCTGCAAATGCGACATTTCCCATTTTATTCACCTCCTTATTCTATTGCCTCAGCAATGTAGAGCGATGTAAGGAACACAAAAACATATGCTTGCAAAATTCCATCAAAAATGTCAAAATATATACTTACCAAACCAGGAAGAAAAGCCGGTAGGGAACTATAAAGCAATTCCATAATAATGACTGCCCCCAGCACATTTCCATATTGGCGAAAACATAAGGATAAAGGCCTTATAAAATAATCGAGTATTTTAAAAGGTAACAAAACTGGAACTGGTTTTAAAAAGCTTTTCAACCAGCCCTTACATCTATTTACCCTTATTCCAGAAATCATAACAGCTACCATCGACATAACGGCAAATCCCATAGCAACGCTAGCATTCTTTGTAGGTGGTAGAAGATTAAAATCAGGAATTTTTTTTAACATTTTAATATGCGTTAAATTATATAATTGTTCACCACTAGGAACTATATTAAATATTGATATTGTATTGGCAAAAACAAGGAAAAGAAGCACTGTTCCAATATAGGGAGCAAAAATTCTCCAATGATGTCCCACTGAACTTTCAGTCAACTTGTTAATAAACTCAATAATGGTTTCAACAACATTCTGCTTTCCCTTAGGAATGGTCTTAAGCTTGCGTGTAAACAATAGTGAGAGTATTATCAACGCTCCCATAATAATCCACATAGTTATAACCGCATCTGAAATGGGTATGGTATATCCAAATAGATGGAAATCAATTTTTTTACTTGTCATTACTTCTGTGATTTTTTCTCCAAACCCTTCCACATTTACACCTTCTTATTGAAAGTTATTATGAGATAATCCCAAAGCCTCAGTAAGGCTATTTATAAGTATTATCAGTGGTATAATCAATATACCTGCTACAACTCCCAAAAAAGACCATTTATTTATGCTTATTGAAACTGCCATAAATAAAACTGTTAAAGTCTGTGTTGATAAAAATTTAACAAACATCTTTAATAAAGAGAAGTTTTTTTCGCCTAGCAAAAGAATATTTGATATAAGCCTTGATGTACCAATATATTTCAGTATGCCAAACACTGAACCACAAGTTAAGCCTATAACTATATTCCCTCTTTTATCGAAGAAAATAAGGCTAATAATTATTAAAACAATATAAACTACTATAACCCTTGTTTTTATAAAACATTGAAAAATCATAGCCTTCAAATTGTATTCATCCTTACAAAATATTTTGCCAACACCACCACATAATGCCCATTTCAATAGATTTAGAGCTGTAAATAGCTCACTTTTATAAAGCCATAAATCCAGTAAAATAATTACAAAAGCAAATCTCTTGATATGTCAAAACACTCTTTTTATGTCCTAAGCACGTTGGTGTAAACCAAATGCTTTTATAGCAGACACAGCTTTTTCGGCATCATCGTCATATTCAAATATTTTGAACTTAAGTTCATGTTTACTCATATCAAAAATCTAAGCATTATTTGTAAAACATATTGAATGGAATAATATTATCATAGCCTAAAAATTTTTTCAAGAATATTCGCTTCGAAAATGAATTTTCTTGTTCGCTAAGGAACCCTATGGTTCCCTTCGACGGATACTTCGCATCCTAAGAAAGCATAGGCAAGCAGTCTATCGTAGCGAAACGACCAACCGATGCACCCTCTATTAAATCCGAGATTTCGTCAGTTTTATTATTTACTTTACCAAAAACTCTAAAGGTTTCTCTTTTGATAAACCATATTCATATAAAAGGGCTTTTGCAATTCTTTCAGACGCAAAACCATCCCCATATGGATTAACAGCTTTAGCCATCTTCTGGTACTCAATATCATCAGTAATAAGTGCCTTTGCAAGACTGATGATTCTATCTTTATCTGTACCTGCAAGCTTAACAGTACCTGCTTTTACAGCTTCGGGCCTCTCGGTTTCATTCCTGAGGACTAATACTGGCTTTGCTAAAGATGGTGCCTCCTCCTGTAATCCTCCGGAATCTGTCATTATCAAATAGGATCTATCCATAAGATTGTGCATATCCTGAACATCTATCGGATCAATTAAATGAATTCTATTATGTCCACCTAAAATTTCTCTTGCTACAGACTGAACAGCAGGATTTAAGTGCACCGGATATACTATCTCTATATCATCATAGCTATCCGCTATATACCTTAATGACTCACAAATATTCTTAAGCGGGGTACCTAAATTTTCCCTTCTGTGTGCAGTAACAGTTATAACCCTCTTACCACAGAAATCAACATCTTTAAGTCCTGCACTCTCAAAAACATACTCTTTCTTTACTGTAGTCCTTATAGCATCAATCACAGTATTTCCAGTTATGTATATTTTGTTTTCTTTTATATTTTCTTTTAGCAAATTATCTTTGTTGGTCTTAGTAGGTGCAAAATGAATATCCGCCAAAACACCTGTAAGCTTCCTGTTCATCTCCTCCGGATAAGGAAAATATTTATCATTTGTCCTAAGACCTGCTTCGACATGACCAACACTGATCTTATTATAAAAAGCAGCCAAACTTCCGACGAAGGTAGTAGTGGTATCTCCATGTACAAGAACAATATCCGGCTTAACTTCAGCAAAAACCTTGTTTAAGCCCTCTAACCCCCTTGTAGTTATGTCCGCAAGAGTCTGTCTGTCCTTCATTATATCCAAATCAAAATCAGCCTTAATACCAAATATGTCCATAACCTGATCTAGCATTTGTCTGTGCTGAGCCGTAATACACACCGTCGTTTCTATTTGACTATATTTCTTTAATTCTGTAACTAAAGGTGCCATTTTTATGGCTTCCGGTCTAGTTCCAAAAACAACTGTCGCTTTTAATCTGTCCAAAATAATCCTCCCAATCTCCATTCAAACTACTATTTTTCTGCTTTCTGCATAGTTAAAACTGATACCTTCTCTTCTTCAACACTTTTGTTTGATTCAGGAGCATCGTTAATTTCATTCATATACCTTGAACCGGCTATAACAAATACAGATATTGATATTATAAGTATAACAGCACTTAAAGCACCCTTATCAGCTAAAACAATTGCTGCAAGACCTAACGCACCGCTAACCGCGTACATTGTCACAACCGATTGTCTCTGACTAAATCCCATGTCTATAAGTCTATGATGTAAATGACCTCTATCTGGAGCCATAATAGACTTCCTTTGAACAATTCTTCTTATAATCGCAAAAGTAGTATCAAACAAAGGTAAACCGAGCACTAATATTGGAATGACTATAGATATAGCCGCATAAGTCTTCATCATCCCTTGAATCGAGATTACTCCGAGAGTAAAACCTAAAAATGTAGAACCCGTATCACCCATAAATATTTTTGCTGGATTAAAGTTATAGGGAAGAAATCCTAGCGTTGATCCAGCTAAGATAGCAATAATCATAGCTGTTTGCTCTTCTCCCTGCAGTATCGCTATAAACATAAGCGACAAATATGAAATAGAAGAAACTCCAGCCGCAAGACCATCAAGCCCATCAATAAAATTAATAGCATTTGTAATACCTACAATCCAAAATATTGTAAGCGGATATGCAATAAAATCACTAAGCACCGTAATCCCCGTAGTTGAAAAAGGATTTGTAATTATTGATATTTTGTCACCCGATATCCAAACAACGGCTATAGCTGCTAATATCTGAAGCACAAATTTTATCTTTGGACCTAATTGTTTGATATCATCCACAATGCCCATTCCTACAATGATAAAAATACCAACAAGCATTCCTAACAACTGTGCATCTGGTGTAACTCCCACAACACCTATAATTGTACATACCAGACCAAACATCAGTGCCATTATAAACCCGGAAAATATCGCCAAGCCTCCTAAGCGTGCTATAGGCTTTTTGTGCATCCTTCTATCATCCTTAGGAACATCAACTGCTCCAATACAGAACGCTACCTTCTTTGCTATCGGAGTTGCAACGAAGGAAACTATAAATGCAAGCGCAAAATATATTAAGTATTCATAAAACAAAGAGAACACCTTCTTCTTTTCATTAATCTTTTGTGAAACAGTGTGCTAGTACCTTTTAACATCACACTAATACTATCAATTCTGCCAAAACGCACTTCCGCTGTTCTTAGGTCTGCCACTTTATACTATTATACATTACAAACCTAATAAAGATTCAATAAAGACTCTTATTCATATTACTATTCTATTTCAAACTTTACAACTCTTATTCCTGACTCTTTTAGCAATTCCATAGCTAACTCATCTGGATAATCTCCCTTAAACACAATTTTCTTAATACCTGCATTAATTGCCATCTTTGCACATAAAACACAGGGTTGGTTTGTAACATAAAGTGTTCCGCCTTTAACGCTAGTACCCGAGTAAGCAGCCTGCACTATAGCATTCTGCTCAGCATGTATAGCCCTGCAAAGCTCATGTCTTTCACCCGACGGCACATTAAGCTTTTCTCTTAAACAGCCTATTTCGTCGCAATGTTTGCAACCCATAGGAGCACCATTATATCCCGTTGCAAGAATACGCTTGTCTTTTACAATCAAAGCTCCTACCTGACGTCTTATACAAGTTGACCTATTCTTTATAAGATCAACTATTTCCATAAAGTACTGATCCCAAGATGGTCTCACAAACTTCCCCCCTTTACGGTCAAAAACTACTAAAATATACTTCGTACTTTTTTCACAAAAGCTTTAGACCACTTTCAAAAAACATCTACTTTGTTCCAAATAGCCTGTCACCTGCATCCCCAAGTCCAGGTATTATATATCCATGCTCACTCAACTTTTCATCAACTGCTGCACAATATACTGTGACATCCGGATGATCCTTGTTTATTCTGTCAATTCCATCCTTTGAAGCTATCAAGCACATTAGCTTTATACTGCTTACTCCCTTATCCTTTATGTACTGTATTGCAGCTGATGCAGAACCACCTGTTGCAAGCATAGGATCTAGTACAACTATCTCCCTTTCACACACATCATCAGGTAATTTACAATAGTACTCAACAGGTCCTAAAGTCTCAGGATCTCTATATAATCCAATATGCCCCACTTTGGCCATAGGAAGCAGTTTAAGCATTCCATCCACCATGCCAAGTCCAGCTCGTAGTATAGGCACAATACCTAGTTTTTTACCAGAGATGATTTTGGTTTTTGCTACACCAACTGGTGTTTCAATTTCAACCTCTTTTAAAGGCATTTGTCTAGTTACTTCATATCCCATAAGCATGGATATTTCCACTACCAACTCTCTAAATTCCTTTGTCTGAGTAGTCTTGTCCCTTAAAAGTGAAATTTTATGCTGTATTAAAGGATGATCCAGTACAAAAACATTCTCCATGTGCCATTTCTCCTTTTATCTTCCATATTTTTTTTCTATATCTTCAATTTTGTCCAACCTTCTTTGATGCCTGTCCCCTAAAAACTCAGTTTTAAGCCATGTTTCCACAATATCTATAGCCAAATCAAAACCAACTATTCTAGCTCCTAATGCAAGCACATTTGCATTATTATGCTCTCTGCTTAATCTTGCCATCAGACTGTTTGTACACAAGGCTGCCCTGACACCTGGCACTTTGTTTGCCGATACTGATATTCCTATACCTGTACCGCATATTATTATGCCTTTCTCACAATCTCCCTCTTTTACAGCCTCTGCAACTTTTAAGCCATAGTCGGGATAGTCTACTGATTTTGAATCACATGTGCCAAAATCAACTACTTCATAGTTGTTATTTTTAAGGATTTTTACTATTGCATCCTTTAATTCATACCCTGCGTGATCACTACCAATTGCAACTCTCATGTTACCCTCCAGATTTATATTTTATATTACTACAAATTTTATGTCAAAAGTAAGGACAAATGCAGATAGTCCTTTACAAAGCATACTCTTGCATTAATCAGAAGAATTAATTCTTAATTTTTCAATCACTTTATAAACAGCTTCACGAATCTCCATTGCACATTTTCTATATACCTCTTCACTCGCCCCATAAGGATCACTTATATCAGCAGAAAAATCAGTTATGTTTTTATTGTCCTCATAAGCAAATTCTTTTAAGGTATAAGTCTTTCTTCTAGCCTCTGGAAACAATTCAAGCAGTACTCTCTTATGTTCTCTAGTCATAGTAAGTATCAAAAAAGCACTGCCCACTTCTTCAGCTATTATCCTCTTTGATAAATGATAGCTAATATCTATGTTCCAATCTTTTAACACACTTAAAGCATTCTTACTAGCACAAGCTCCGTCATATGCTGAAACTCCTGCCGAGTATGCTCTAAACTGCTCCATAGCTTCTTTTATAACAGCATTATTAAATATGCCTTCCGCCATAATACTCCTACATGTATTCCCTGTGCAGACAAAAAGTACTTTTTTCATTTTATTGTCTCCTTATTTTAGTTCCCTTAGCCAATCAAATTTTTTGTAATGCAATTGACCCTATATATTAAAATTCCATTATACAAGATATCCTCAAAACATTTATACTTTAATAATATTATATCCTGCTGCCTTATTCATTCTATTCATTATGGCAAGACCAATGCCCGAACTATCAATAGCTTCTGCAAAAATCGTATGTGTATCCGTTTTGTCAAAGTCCCTTAGTGCTTTAAACAAGTTTGCAGCAATTGTCTCTGGACTTAGTCTGCTACCTAAAGATACAGTCAATTTTTCCGGATAAAGATTCTTTGTCTCTTCGGTAGCTAATATCCCTACCTTTATGTTCCTATCTTCGTACTCTTTTACCAATTGATTAATCTTTGACGTAATGTTTATTACTTCGCCCTCTATAATTATAACATTAGCTTTTGGTGCATAATGCTTATACTTCATCCCTGGGGATTTTGGTATAATTATGCCATCAAGGCTATTGTGTGCAAGGGTAGGATCAACCTGAACAGAGCCAATAACAGCTTCCATCTGTTCGAGTGTTATTCCCCCTGGACGCAACAACATCGGAGGTTCAATAACCATATCCACAACGGTTGATTCCACTCCGATATTCGATAATCCGCCCTCTATTATTACATCTACCTTACCATTTAAGTCGTTGATTACATGTCTTGCATCTGTTGGACTAGGCTTACCGGAGACATTGGCACTAGGTGCCGCAACAGGCAACTTAGCCGCTTTTATCAACGCAAGTGCAATAGGATGAGACGGAACTCTAACCGCAACAGTATTAAGCCCTGCAGTAATAATCTCTGGCACAATAGGCTGCTTGTCCATAACTAAGGTTAAAGGTCCAGGCCAAAACATGTCCATAAGTTTTACTGCTTTATCAGGTATTCTTAACACAAGTTTTTCTACAGACTGCTTGTCCGCAACATGTACTATAAGAGGGTTATCCGATGGTCTTCCCTTTGCTTCAAATATTCTTAGCACGGCTGCTTCATTTAATGCGTTAGCTCCAAGCCCATAGACCGTCTCTGTAGGAAAGGCTACTAGTCCACCTTCCTTTAAAACTTGAGCTGCATAGGTTATTTTAGCTGTATCAACATTATGGATATCTATTTTTAAAACTTCTGTCTTCAAACCTTTCTCTCCTTACACATTGCATCAAAAGAGTTAATCCCATACCTAATAATGGAACTTTCGATCCTTTATATTAATTTATAGTTGTTACTATTATACCACAAACTATCCCAAAAACATTACTAATAGAAGGAAGCCTTCCCGAATATAGTCTTTTCGATTCAACCACCAACTCTCCATAAACTACATAAAGCATAGCTCCAGCTGCAAAACCAAGACAGGATCCGATAAATTTTTGAGAAATTCCGCCAATTAAAGCTCCTAACAGAGCTCCTAACCCCATTGGTACGCCGGAGAGTGCTGTTAACAAAAATGCCTTCTTACTTGTAAATCCGCCAGCTTTCATCGGAACAGCCATCGCTATCCCTTCAGGAATATCATGAATCACTATTACTGCAGTAATCATCATACCTAAACTTACGGAAGCTTCAAACCCTGATCCTACTGCAAAACCCTCCGGAAAATTGTGAAGTGCAATTCCTATTGCCATTATAATACCAGCCCTTAAAAGTCCAGAGTTTTTGCTTTTTACCCTGATAAATTCAACTCTTCCAATAAAATCTTCTACTAACAAAATGGTAAATACTCCTAAAAAAACTCCGCATAAAGTAAACTTTATACCACCATATTTGAAAGCCTCAGGTATTAGTTTAAAACAAACCACCGAGGTCATTAAACCTGCTGAAAATTCTAAAGTAGTGCTAATAAATCGCCTATTTACCTTCTTAACAAAAAAGACCATTAAACCACCGATACTTGTACCCGTCATACCGGAGATAAGGCCAATGAGTGTAACCTTTATTAAATACTCCACAATTTACCCTCCTACATTATGAAGCTCAACTATAAAGACGATATTTCCGTCATAAAAAGTTTGGCTCCTCTGAATATATATAATTATATTCAGTAGGAGAATAAAATAGTATAAGGTTATTTAAGAACAATAGTCTATTAAGCTATAATCTTAAGTATTAGTCTTCATCACCACTTCCGAGACGTTCAGCCTGATCAGTAGTAATCAGTGCATCTATAACCTCGTCCAAATCACCTTCTAATATACTTTCAATCTTGTATAGAGTAAGACCTATTCTGTGATCGGTGATTCTTCCTTGGGGATAATTATAAGTCCTAATCCTTTCACTTCTATCACCAGTACCTACTTGTGTCTTCCTTGCCTGTGCAACTTCACTCGCTTGCTGTTCCTGAGCTATCTCATAAAGCTTTGATCTTAGAACCCTCATAGCCTTATCTCTATTCTTATGCTGTGATCTCTGGTCCTGACAACATACAACTATACCTGTCGGCATGTGAGTAATTCTTATCGCAGAATCGGTCTTATTAACATGCTGTCCCCCTGCACCAGAAGCTCTATAGGTATCAATTCTCAAATCATTCTGATTTATTTCAATATCCACGTCCTCAACTTCAGCTAAAACTGCAACGGTAACTGTCGAAGTATGAATCCTTCCATTTGCCTCCGTTTCAGGTATTCTCTGCACTCTGTGTACTCCACTTTCAAACTTTAACCTGCTGAAAGCACCATGCCCTTCAATGGCAAAAACCACTTCCTTAAAACCACCTATTTCTGTGGGGTTTGAGTCTAATATCTCTGTTTTCCAGCCACATCTCTCCGCATATTTTGAGTACATCCTAAAAAGTACCCCTGCAAATAAAGCAGCTTCATCTCCTCCAGCTCCTCCACGTATTTCTACAATAACATTTTTGTCATCGTTTGGATCCTTCGGAAGAAGTAGTATCTTTATCTCCTTCTTTATTATTTCCAATCTTTCCTTAGCTTCTTCGAGCTCTAGCTCTACCATCTCTTTAAAGTCTTTATCAAGTTTGTCATTTAGAAGCTCATTAGCATCAGCAATCTCCTGTGTAACCTTTTTGTATTCGCCATATTTGCTTACTAATTCCTGAAGTTCAGCGTGTTCTTTCATTAATTTTCTGTATTCGTCATGATTTTCAATAACAGCAGGGTCACTAAGCTTATGATTCATTTCTTCATATCTATTTTCTGCAGCTTGCAATCTTTCAAACATCTTGCACCTCTAATTCAAAGAATATTAAATCTACAATCAAGTATTATATCATGTATTTCTAGCATATTCTATATTTTTCATAAAACATTTCAACAAACTTATCTTCCATTTTTAGTAAAACCCTTCACCAAAATCTTCATCCTTAAATTCACCTTTTCCTTATTTAGTATTTGGCATATTATATAATCATATTACAGCTTAATTTTTCTGTAATAGAGAGCTTTGAACTTAATGATAAGCCCATTCTTATAATTTTATTTTAATTTATCAGGGGGAGTTATATATGACCAGAAAAGTTCTTCTTACTACTTTAAAAGTTCTAGGTATAAAGAAATCTTTTGCAGCAAAGATTATTGGTGTCAAGGATGGCACATTCAGCTCAAAGCTCAAAAGCTACAAAAATACTGCAT
This sequence comes from Clostridiaceae bacterium, assembly GCA_012519925.1. Lineage (GTDB taxonomy): Bacteria > Bacillota > Clostridia > Acetivibrionales > Acetivibrionaceae > Acetivibrio. The sequence goes on along the minus strand of JAAYPF010000239.1, from coordinate 8,852 downwards.
ACAGATTCTTCGATGACGAAACCGCTGTTATGATTGCAAAACTATTCAATGAAAAGCTTTCCATTAACGAAGATGATAACGACCTTCAAAGAATTAAAAAGACCGTCAAAACAAAAGAACTAGCCGATGCCCTATACAATATTACAAAAAGAGATCCTTTCTTTATTAATGAAAAAAGCTACTACAGCAGCTATTCCAATGAACGCTACTATGAATTTATAATTAATGTAATATGGCTCGAACAAATACTTTGTAACAAATATCATGAATTCATTATAGAAAACTCTTATCAAAAAAATGACCCTGCTGAAAACTACGAAATATTTGAACGCACTTGTTTTTCTTACAAAAAAGGGCAGATAGGCCTGTAGCAAAAATCATACTTTTATATGTTTCACAAAGAATACATATCTTTTCCATTCTAGTCAAAAGGGTAGCTAATTTTCCCTTTTGGCATTTCTCTTTTATTTGTTTTGCTTTAATTCTCTGGAATTGCAAACAAATACTTAAAATTAACAATTCCTATAATATCATTATTAAATATCTCACGTTTTTCGGAAGGCTTAAGCCGCTCACCATTTACATATGTACCATTTCTTGAATTGAGATCGGTTATATAATACCTTCCACTTTCTAAATTTATTAGAGCATGTGTATTCCCAATAAATCTGCTGGAAATAACATAATCCGAATCTTCACTTCTTCTCCCTATAACGAAATAATCTTTAAACACTCTAAATTTTTCAGGGTTAGAAGAATTATCTTCTAAGATTCTTTCCATAAAAGGATAAACTACTTCTTCTACCTCCATATTAGCAGTAATTACTACAGTTGTTTCTCCAATGCGTTCAACCATTTCAATTCTATTATAATTTATTTCTTCAATGTCGCTTAAGTGGGTCTGTTCATTAGCTTTAATAACATGTATTTTCTTTTCTTTATCCCTAATACGGAATGAATAATGTTTCTTATATTCAAATTCATTTTCTATGAGATCTCTTTTTGAAAGTTCGCTAACTATTCCTTCCGCTAGTTTCTTCAAGGTTATACCTAAATCAGTACTGACAATAACAGTTCTATTACCAAGTATAACTTTTAGTTTCCTCTTGTTTTCTCCAAAATCATTGTCACTATATATTTCTATTACTTTTTTCCACAAAAATTCAGCCTTGTTCTGCAACAAATTGTGATACTCATATGCACATTCGATAGTCTTTTGTGCAAAGCCAGGCTTCATTATGTACTCACTTAGATATTCTTTTGTAGCTTCGGGTAAAGGCATACAAGATAAAAAATCCTCCAGCAGCTCCCTATCCATCATTCCCCGCACCAAACGCTTATTATATTGAGCCTCAAAGACCTCCATAACATCAATAATTGATACGTTTTTGGCATACTCGGAATTGCCTGCACTAGGTTTGCTCCTGCCCTTTTCCCAATTTTCAAAGGTATCAAGGCTTATTTCAAGCTTTTCAACACATTCCTTTTTATTTACAAAAATAATTCTTTGTAATCCACTTATCGCATCTCCGAATACCTTAATTTTCATTACGCCCTCAACTACCTTTATTTGCTGATTTTGTACATATTTATTATATTAGAAACCCTTGCGTCTTGCAAGTTTTAGATAAACAGGTGCGTACTCAAAATTATTTGCATCAGATATTTTGTTTTAGGCTCATAAAACCCTTGTAATTTCTTCATTAATTAGGGTATTATGTATGTGTGAGTCTTAACATTTGGGGGGAGATAGATATGGCTAAAAGGATACGTTTTAAGAAACGGTTTATTTGTAATGTCTTATTAGCACTTTTTATAGTTGGCTTAATTCCAAACAATCTTTATTCTGTAGCATTAAATGCAGATAATTCTATAAATAACAACACCAATTCATGGAAAAACGTATACAATGCTGGTGAAATATGCGTTGGTTTGCTTGATGATAATAGTCTATGGGAATGGTGTGCATACGCCGATAATTCCACAGTACTGAAACAAGACAAGTTTTCATCACCGGTAAAAATGCTTGAAAACGTCTATGATGTAAAAATCGGTCAAGGCTATATACTTGCACTTACCAACGACAATACCTTATGGACTTGGGGTAGTAACAAGCTTGGAGAATTAGGTGACGGAACTAATACTGATCGCATTTACCCACAAAATATTATGGATGATGTAATAGCTATAAGTACTGGAAAAGATAGCTCCACTAGTTTTGCAATAAAAAGCGACGGAAGTCTTTGGGGTTGGGGATATAATGCCTATGGTCAATTGGGTGATGGTACTACGGATAGCAAAAACAATCCCATTTCTATCGAAATTAACAAAGATGAAAGTTCAGAAAACCCTGTTGTAAAGTCTGTTGTCTGTGGTCCGAGGCATACTTTAGCTCTACTGAACGATGGCACCCTATGGTCATGGGGTCAGAACAACCACGGTCAATTAGGAAGCGGGAGCTATGAAGATAGCTATCAACCTATAAAAATCATGGATAATGTCGATAAAATAGCTGTAGAAGGTGATTCATCTTTTGCCATAAATAATGAAGCCCAATTATTTTCCTGGGGCTCTAATCTTAACGATCATCTAGGTGTAAACCAGAAGGGCGGAAGCGTAATGGAACCCCAAAATGTACATGATGATGTACTTGAGGTTATTCCTTCGCCTTTTTCTACTTACTTTATAACTTCAGATAACACACTATATGCCTTTGGTATTGAAAGCTTCTACGACCAGAGTTTCACTGCATACAATCCCTCTAGAGTTAAACTTATGAATAACATCTCAAAGGTATCTGCCTATAATTATGTTTTAGCAATAGACACAAGTGGTGATTTATGGATTTGGGAAGAAAGTAAACGTTCAACTCATATCTATGCTGTAGATAATAATACAACCCCAACATTTTTGTTTGACAATGTTTCAGATATTGCCGTAGATTATATGCTGTATAGTTTTATAACTAATGATGGCTCGCTGTTTCAACTTTCAGATATCGGTCATGATTTTGTTCTTAAACCCCAAAAAATAGCTATCCCCTCATATATCGACAGTGCATCTGTAATTGGAAATCATATGAATATACAGTTTTTAGGTGACATTCCAGTAACAGTTAGCCCCTCTGATTTTACAGTTTCAATTTTAAATACCAACGGAACAGAAGAAACAGTTGTAAATGATATCTACAGTTATGATTCGAATTTAGGTATAGCAATTCTTCTGCTAGAAGATATACCTCAAAGCGAAGAACAATCAATCCTTTACAAAGTATCCTACAAGGGAAATTTAGCTGTGCAATCTCCTGTAGATACATATACTCCAAAGCCTACATCATATCCTACTCCTACTTATTACTACACTCCTGAACCTACACCATATCCTACTCCTACTTACTACTACACTCCTGAACCCACACCATATCCTACTCCTACTTACTACTATACTCCTGAACCTACTTCATATCCTACTCCTACTTACTACTATACTCCTGAACCTACTTCATATCCTACTCCTACTTACTACTATACTCCTGAACCTACTTCATATCCTACTCCTACTTACTATACTCCTGAACCTACTTCATATCCTACTCCTACTTACTATACTCCTGAACCCACACCATATCCTACTCCTACACCTACTTACTATACTCCTAAGCGTAAAAATACCAGCGGTAGCAATAAGAACAATTCATCAACTGTAGTATACCCCACACAAACAATACCCGCTTCAATTCCAGAAGCCACCCCGGTCGTATCAAATGTGGATTATGAAAAAATAATTAAAGATTTTGAAAAAGAAGTTGTTGACATAGTTGAAAAATACAAAAACGCAGATGACATTTATAACGAAAAAAACGCTCTCATTGAAAAAGAAATTGAGAAGGCAATTGAAAAAGTTGCCTATATTAAGGTCTTTTGTGAGAATGGTTCTATAGATGTCAGCAAAGAGCTTATTTCACACCAAATCGATTTAGTCATAATGGCAAACAATGATATAGAAGCTTTTTTAATTACTCAGGATTATGAGCCAAATAGAATAATCAGAAAAATGATTAATATTGATGTAGACCTAACAAATACGCAACTAATTGTCAATATACTTAAGGATATTTCCATCTTACACGAAAGTAAAATAGATGTTAAAATCTCAACAAGTTTTGGAAATATAATATTATACCATGAGAACATAGATAGGCTGTTAAGTGATGATTTGAAAATTACCATGATTGATGAAAGTAAAGAAGTGAACACAAAAACTAAAAGTAAAGTAAGTCTTGAGTTTATGTATGGAAACAGCATTAAAGTCGATAAACTTGATTACTTTATCGGACTAGAACTTCCTTACAAAGATGGTAATCCAGATTATTGCACAATATATAATGATATATTTTTTAATCCCTATTCTACAAATGCTCAAAAAACTAACAAAACAGTTTTAGCACTAAACTCAAATAATAAGATACAGGCTCAAAAGTCAGAATATGCCACTTTGTTCATTAATGATACTTTTGATTACAAAGCAGCATTTACCCCTTTAAGCACTAAATCATACAATATGGGTGGTTGGGAGAACGCAGAAAACAAAACTTTAAAGGTAAACATAAAAAACAGCGGAAAATATTATCTAATCGAAGAAACAATTACCTTTAACGATATCAAATCGGAGGATATGGCAATACAAGAGGCTATTGAGGTTCTTGCATCTAAAGGAATAATAATCGGTAGGGGAGACGGTTCTTTCCACCCCAATGATCAATTAAACAGAAGTGAGTTCGCATGCCTTATTGTAAAAAGTCTTAACATTATAGATGAAAATGCCTTTACAAATTTTAAAGATGTAAAAGAAACTTCATGGTTCTACAATTCAGTTGCTATAGCTCATAATGAGGGCTTGATTTCAGGCTATGAAGACAATACTTTTAAGGGAAATAATAAAATTAATCGGCAAGAAATAATAACAATATGCTCTGCTACATTAAACACCAAAAAAGGATATTTATTCCCTAGCGGAGACAAATGGCTCAATTTTAAAGACAAAGACCTCATTCCATCATGGGCACGCAAATTCGTATCCCTTGGAAACAGAGAAGCTCTTATAATCAAAAGAAGCGATGGAAAGTTTAAAGGAACCGAATTCTGCACAAGAAAGGAAGCTGCAGTAATTCTATATAGGTTATATAAAAAGCTTTAATTCGGAGGTCCTAATGAAGTATCAAATTATATATATACTAATTGGCTTAATGACTTTAATAATAAATATTGTTCTTTTGATTGCATATTTGAAACTTAATTTTCCCGCTTTTTCTCAGAAATCAAAAAACAATATTTCTGACAAATCTATCTATGAAAAGGTAGAAGAAAACATAATTGATTCTAATGAAAACACAGTTGATTTCGAAGAAGATAATTAATTTTCAATGAGGTTAGGGTAAATACTATGGTTGGAGAAGTACTAAAACAAAAATATAAAATAGAAAGACTTTTAGGCAGAGGTGCTTCCGGGGAAGTATACTTGTGCAGAAATATTGAACTTGGTAACCTTTGGGCCATAAAACATATTAATAAAAACAACACAAAATATGAACTCTTAACTGAAATCAACATACTAAAAAAATTGAATCATATCAGCCTACCTAAAATCGTTGATGTTATAGAAGATGAAACAGGTTTTTTTATTGTCGAAAGTTATATAGAAGGAACTCCCTTAAATAAGATGCTAGAGGCTTACGGTGCCCTTTCTGAGGAAAGGGTTATATCCCTTGCAAAACAGTTGTGCGAAGTTTTGTCCTATTTGCACAACCTAAAACCTTTTCCTATTATATATAGAGATTTGAAACCTCATAACATTATAATTACGAGGGATAATAGACCTGTAATAATAGACTTTGGTATTTCTCGTGAGTATAAAGGCATAAATAAAAAAGATACTGTAATTGCTGGAACTCCACACTATGCCGCACCTGAACAATTAACCTCCGAAGGTACTTCCGATGTACGTTCGGATATATACAGCCTTGGAATCACACTACATCAATTACTTACCGGTGTTCTGCCAAAGTACGATGATACAACCCTTCTTCAGTATAATAGCAACATATCGAAAAATATGGATTACATAGTAAGAAAATGCATAAAAAAAGATTTAAAAGATAGGTATCAAAATATTGATGCATTGTTGTACGATCTAAAAAATGTCAACAAAGTAAAGATTCTAGACGCACGGTTAAGAAGAACAAATCGTATATTGATAACGGCTATGCTCATAACATCTATGATTTCCTTTTCAACTATCTATTTCGGTGTTTCTGCACTCAATAGAGAAAATGCGGCACTTTTGATGTTGTCACCGCAAATACTTTCCCTGTCAGTTAACCAGACAGGAGTTTTTAAAGTTATAAAAAGATATCCCGATGGCACTAGAGAAGAACTAAAAGCATCAGAAATCGAATGGAATTCTCCTGTTACAGATGTGGCAAAAATCAATATTAATGAAATCCAACCTCTAAAAGAAGGAAAAACAGATTTTGATGGTACTTATAACGGCAAACCTTTAAAACTGACCGTACTAGTAAACAAGCCTCAGGACGAAATTAAGAATGTGAGTATTAATTTAAAGTATCTGAAAAACACAAAGGTAGCTCCATTTGCAGGAACAGGTCATCGCTCAGATATTATTGACGGTGATATTCAATCAGCTACTATTTGTAACCCAACAAGCATATCTCACAATAAAATTAATAATACTACATATTTTACCGACTTTACAAAACTTAGAACTATTAAAGATGGAGTTATAAAGACTCTTGACCCCAATCTAGATAATTTCAAAGATATCGACCTTGTAAAAACAACATCTAGCGGAAACATCTATTTTTCAACTGTGCCTTATATAAACGAAAAAGAGCAATACGTTTCTGAAATATATGTCTTTAAAAACGATGAACCCTTCTTAATTTATCAATCTATTGGCTCAGCATACAACATTTCGGATTTTGCCTTTGATAGCTCAGAAAACATTTATGTCTTGCAGCCTAATAATATTGGTTTAAAATCCAAAACAAACTTTACCTTTGTAGATAGGCTTAGTGGTCAAAATTTTTCTAGAGAATTACAGGGAAGTGCTGATAGTATTACTATAGATCAAGAAGATAACATATTTATTTTAAGCACATCAAACAATACCATATTAAAACTCGATAAATCCGATGGAATTTTTAGAATATTTGCAGGTAAGGAAAAAGAACAAGATTATATTGACAATGAGCAATGCAGTTTCTATTCACCCAAAAAAATTGTCGCTGCTGGTAACTATATATATATAATTGACGGAAATATAGTAAGAAGACTTGTTTTAGATAACGGTAAGCTAGCAGATGCAGAAACAGTAGCAGGCTTAGTTGGTAAAGGTGCTAAAAGACTTGCTATCTCTCCAGGCTACAGTGCTCAATTTGCTGTACCAAACGACCTTACCTTTGACAATGACGGTAATATCCTCTTATCCGACTTAGAAAACAATGTTATATGGAAAATAGATCTTTCTAAAGAGGATAAATGATTTGTCATATCCATTAGAAAAAACACAAAAAGAGCGGCTTTCGCGGTATCCATCTTTAATGAAAAGTACACATAATCATAATTACTTTTGTTAATGTTGTATATTCCCTTCACAAACGCAGAGTTTTTGAGGTGTAATTGAAAAAAATGTGCTATAATGTGAAAAACATATGTAAAGAGGTGACCAAGATGACCGTTAGCTATAAAAAACTTTGGAAATTATTGATAGACCGCGATATGAAGAAGAAAGATTTACAAGCTTCTGCTAGAATAAGTCCATCGTCAATTTCTAAACTTTCTAAAAACGAATATGTCAGTATGGACGTCCTAGTAAAGGTTTGTACGGCACTTGGCGTTGATTTTAAGGACATCATGGAATTAGTGCCAAATATGGTTGAAGAAAGGAAGTAGAGGCATGGTAAATAACAGAAAAGAACAGGAACGGTCGGAATTACACCGTACGATATGGAATATGGCAAATGATCTAAGAGGCAGCGTAGATGGCTGGGACTTTAAGCAATATGTTTTAGGTATGCTGTTTTACCGCTATATATCAGAAAATATTACTGCTTACATTAATGCCGGAGAATGCGAAGCCGGCAATACGGAGTTTGATTATGCTAAGCTATCCGACGAGGATGCAGAACAGGCACGTGAGGATTTAGTTAAGACTAAAGGCTTCTTTATCTTACCTAGCGAACTTTTTGAAAATGTCCGAGCTCGTGCAAAGGACGACGAAAACTTAAATGAAACACTAGAACAAATTTTCAGCAATATAGAAGCATCTGCACAAGGAACAGAAAGCGAAGACAATTTCAAAGGCTTGTTTGACGATATTGATGTTAATAGCAATAAGCTAGGTAACACTGTAGCAATGCGTAATGAAAAGCTTGTAAAGCTATTGAATTCTGTTGGAGAAATGAAACTGGGCGATTACAAAGATAATACCATTGATGCCTTTGGTGATGCCTATGAATTTTTAATGGGTATGTATGCATCCAATGCAGGAAAAAGCGGCGGTGAATACTATACGCCACAGGAAGTTTCTGAGCTCCTTACCCACCTAACATTAGTAGGAAAAACTGAAGTCAACAAGGTATACGACCCCGCTTGTGGTTCCGGCTCTCTACTGCTAAATTTTGCTAAAATTTTAGGAAAAGAGAATGTACGCCAGGGTTTTTTCGGTCAAGAAATTAACATCACAACCTATAACCTGTGCCGAATTAATATGTTCCTGCACGATATTGATTATGACAAATTTGATATTGCCCTTGGGGACACACTAACAGATCC
>JAAYPF010000238.1 GCA_012519925.1 Clostridiaceae bacterium | reverse complement strand
TAATTATAGGTGTCTCCAGAGTTTGCTCCGCAAAAATATATATACAATTATTAATCTGCAAAAACATTATTAAAACTACTAAAAACCATACCAAGCGTTTCCTTAACATATCAGAACTCCTATCTTGATAGTATCCCTAATGATTCCATCACATAATCAAAATATGTTACCTTATCATATTGAATACGCGCCTCTATCGGCATACCGTTGGAAAAATTGACTTTATAACCTTTTTTACTAATTATGTATGTATTATCTGGCACTATATCAACTTTAAAAAAACTATTTCCACTCTCACTATCGGTAGTTATATCACTATCCTTCTTTACCACTTTCCCCGAAATAGTTCCATATACGTTCTGTGCCAGACCTGAGACTGCAATACTAACTTCATCTCCCACACAAATTCTGGCTATACTATTAGAATCCACATACGCTTGTACCTTATACTCATCCCGCTCAGATGCGATATTGGCAACTGCACTTCCTGCCTGCACCACCATTCCCTCTTTGTATTCCGCCAGCATATGTATTTTACCTGTAGCATTAGCCGTTACCTGATATTCTTCCTGTCCGTTCCCAACTGCTTCCAGTTGAATATCTATATTGGTCAATTCGTTTTGATATTGCAGTATAGAATCCTCAATTGATTTTAATGTAGAGTAATAGATTTCAGTTATCTTACTCTGGTTTTTTTCTATTTCAGTTTCTATTTGTGCATCAGTATAACCATATGATTTGTAGGTTCCTACATTAACCTTCTGCTGTGCAATCTGACTTTTATAGTTTTCAAACTGGAAATAATAGAGATTGTCTTTCTCTTCACCCTCAACGAAATAGTTTGCGTCATCCTTTATTGAATCCACCAATCTTTTATGTTGCCTAATTCTTTCTATATAGAGATCTTTTTTGCCTTCCAATTGTTTTGCCTGTAAGTCAAAATCTGTACTTTTTACAGTTAACAGCACATCTCCCTTTTCAACATGAACTCCTTCTTCAATATTTATGTCCACAATTTTACCGCTGTATGGTGCCATTACGTAGTTTTTATTGATACTCTGCACAGTTCCCGACGCTTTTATTATATCTATTTTAGGGGTTAAATAGCTCCAGATTCCAACTCCAATTATCAATGCAATAACCGCTACTATTATTATATAACCAAGCTCAGGTATTTTTTTATCATAAAGCAACCTACTGTCTTTTAGTTCTTCAAAAGCTTTAACCTGCTTACTCATCGTCTGCACGCTCCATAAATACATCTGCTATAATACCATCTTCACTTGAGTTCACAAATATGGTATAACTGTCACCTTTTAATGGGATATCCTCTTCAAAAGCTATTAGGTTGATTTTGTCATATGCAAATTTCAGTTTGCTTTCTTCACCAGTATATCTAGCGTATATACAATTTTTTACTCTTATTACTGATTCCATTTTATATGGAGCTTCGATGTTGTGTACAAATGTATTTGATTGTCTCATAAGCTTTACATTTACCTTAACATCTGCTCCAGTACCTTCAACTTCCGTATATTGAATAAGCGGCCCAATAGGTTGTGCTCCTTTATTTTTCAAACAATTCTCCATTTGCAAAACTTCTTTATCTAGACCTTTGCTCTCTTTTAAGTCAACGTAATTTATTAACACGTTTGTCAACTTCAAAACCTTGTTATAGTTAATTTGAATTTTATTGTCTTTCATTACATCCTCCTCAAAATACCAATGTGTAAGGTTTTTATTTTACTTTTTTATAAGAAATAAACTTTATTTTTATTAAAAGGATTTTTTATAATAAAATCAATTTCTCATTGTTTATTTTAAAACTTTTAATATTCAAATTCTTATTTAGAATATAGAAGGGCTTAATTTTGCCATACAAAGCTAATAGTCATTTTTCCCAAACATATGACTTATTCCTTTTTATTCTATTTAGATCCTTTCCTACCCTCATTAACGGTAAATAGAACAAAACAAATACCATCCACAGTTCTTGTTCATCTCTATTTCTAAATATAGACAACACTATTGTCTGATCATAAATTAATTTCATCAAGATTATACCTATACTTGAAAATAAACAAATACTACAAAAATATCCCCAATAGTTTATATACAAATCTTTGCACCCTTGCCAAAAGAACCTCTTTAATAGTATTATGTTGATAATCAAAAATGCTATTGTAGCTTCCCATCTCCAGAGTGTATATTTATATATAAAGATTTGTAAAATACAATAAATCATGAAGTGTACAAATCTTTTCCACAGCAAGTTAACATCAGTTTCCCTTGCACCTGATCTAGTATATGAAGATATCATTTCTTCGATAATACCAGAACTCATATTTCCATATTTGTTTATTATATTATTATGAAGTCCCAATATAATTCCACCTATAACGAAAATCAGAGAATTATAAATTAAAACCGTCTCTTTTTCATTGTTAGTAATTACGCCAAAATAATATGTAATAATAATTCCCACAACTTTAAGAAAAAAAATAATTCTATATTTCATCACATTTATATGATTAATTGGATCTGAAGTAATAAATATTGTTTCCATAGTCATACTCATAATAAACAGCATTATCAAAAAAGATAGAACCATTACTATTCCATACCTTAGACCTATATTTTCCTTTGCATAAAAAAACATTAACATATTTCCGTATAATAATATAGCTATATAGAAAATAAAATCTAGTAACCTTCTTAACCTTAATGTTATATTAATATACAAAACTTTATTCCTCAAAATTAACACCTCCATACATAATTTCAGCACTACTAAATTACTTCCTATATCTCTATAGGAAAAACCCCATAGAGATATAGGAATACTTTTTATTTTGCTTCACAGTTTAAGTAAGGAGTAAACCATCTAAACCCAATAGTTACCTCCATACCTTGATTGTTCCACAATGCTGTCATTAATCCAGATGCAACAGACTCAGCACTATTAATTATTATAGCAGCTCCATAACCCGCCGCAATCCAACCAATTACAGGTACACTTGCAAGTATTGCAGTTAAACCTGCTCCACCTGCAGTAACTAGCGCTGCAACTGTAGGTATATTCATAGAAACAGTAGCCCCAATAGCAAATGCTAAAGCTTTACATTCTTCATTTGTCATGTAATAGCCACCATCAACGTACTCCATTTCATCATTATCCATTGCAACATAATTGCATGGCATAACCAACGTCTCATTATAACACATTTCCATCTTGTTTACCTCCTCAAAATTAGTATTTTCAGCACTTGTTTGCAACCAAGTACTTTAATTGTATGTTAACATTAATGTAACAACCTTAATAACACATTTCGTCTTCATCAACACATGCTATTTCTTCTTCCAACTCTTCTTCCACATTCTTTACAACTATATTACCCTGCTGCATCTCCCAAAGCTGATAATACTTACCCTGCATCGCCAATAATTCCTCATGATTTCCTTTTTCAATAATCTCACCTTTATCAATAACAATGATCTCATCACAATTTTTTATAGTAGCTAATCTATGAGCAATAATTAACATGGATTTATTCTTGAACTTATTGTAAATCATATCAAAAATTATACCTTCTGTCGCAAAATCAAGATTACTTGTGGACTCGTCCAATATGTAAAACTCGCTCTTTTTCAAAAATGCCCTTGCCAGTGCAATTCTTTGTTTTTCACCACCACTAAGTCCGTTACCTGATTCCTCAAGATATGTATAATACTGCATCGGAAGCTTATTAATAAATTCATGGGCATCCGCTTCTTTGGCTGCTTCCTTGACTTCATCTAAAGAAGCATTAATCTTCGTCACCCTTATATTGTCATAGATACTTTTTGAAAAAAGTTCAATACTCTGTGGTACATATGAAATTGCTTTCCTAAGAGAGCTATTGCTAAATTCATTTATATCCACACCATCTATGAGTATTTCTCCTTTTTCCGGCTCATAATATTTAAGCAATAATTTTGCTATAGTTGATTTGCCACTTCCACTACTTCCAACTAAAGCTACTTTTTTGCCTTTAGGTATTTTAAAAGAAAGGTCTTTTAGCACAGGTTTTCTATTTCCATATCTAAAAGTTATATTCTTAACTTCAATATCGCCTTCTATTTTCTCTATATCTTGATAATGGCCATTTTCCTGTTCTCTCTCACTATCTAATATCTCGGTAATTCTTTTCATAGATATATTTGCCTCTTGTATCTGCAATTGCAATTGTACAAGTCTTCCAACAGGATCCATAAAATATCCCGACAGTGTCATAAATGCCATCATGCTTCCTAACGTTATATCATTATTAATAACCTGCATAACACCAAAAT
>JAAYPF010000237.1 GCA_012519925.1 Clostridiaceae bacterium | reverse complement strand
TCCTCCAAAAGTTCTTAAGTGTATTATACCATAAAACGCAGTAAAGTCATGATTTTTAAAGATTTTTTATAATATTATTTAGATTCTTTTGGGGTTGTCATGCGGATGACTTTTTCAGCAGCTTTAACTGACGGCACTGATGCAGTAAAAATTGCAGATGAAGAAACTGATGAAGATGTTGAAATCAAATATATTGCAATTGCTGCAAACGATGATACAGATGTTAGCAAAACATTTAAAGTAGAAGTTTGGAAAGATGCAGATTACGATGTAGCTAATGTCTTAGCTTCTGCCAATATTGCTGTAACAGTTCAGCCAAAAAGAGCATTGAATACACTTACAGTAACACCTACTTCAGCACAAGCATTAGTAAATGTACCTTCTACGTTCACTATGTCAGGTGTTGACCAATACGGCGTGGCTGTTGACTTAGACCATTCAAAAACAAAATTGCAGAATCTTGAAAATGTAACTTTGGCTGGTCAAGCAGCTAATGATATAGATAAAAATAAATCAGACTTTACTTTGACAGCTTCAGCAGCAGGCAACTATACAGCAACAGTTTATTATGCTGCTGCTGATAATGACAATTTAGATGCAGGAGAAAAATCAACCACAGTTAACTTTGTAGTAGATACACTTGCAAACGCAATCGACCATATTTCTATAGTTCCAACAGTAACTGTAGCTGATGCAGATAATGAAGATGCTAATACAACTTATGATGCAGCTAACTACAAGGTAGCTCTAGACGGTAACGATGATGATCAAACAATTACTTTCACAGTAAAAGCATACAATGCAAGTAACAATGAAGTAGCAATAAATCAAAAAAATGACGTAGTGTATTCAGTGGTTTCAGATACAACAGATGCAGTGTTAAGCTTTACGAACAATGCCTTGACTGTAAATGGTAGTGATAGTGGTGGTGGTGGTGCAGTTGAAGCTGGAGATACTATCACAGTGAAAGCAACTTCACTTAATGGTAAAGAAGCAACTATGACAGTAACTTTGGATGATATTGCAAACGCAGCAGCACAAGCTGGAACTTACTACTTGGCATCAACAACAGGTACTGCTTTGACAAGTCTTGCAATAAGTGAAACAACTGGAGAAAACGCATTGTTGTTAGAAGCACTTAATCAATTTGGTAAAGTAGAGGATATTACTGAAAATGATGCAAGTGTAATAGTAGCAGTAGATGATACTTCTGTAGCTAAAAATTCTGTTGATGGAGACTCAATAAACTTAAGACCAGTAGCAGCAGGAACAACTAATGTACGTGTATTTGTAAGTGGAACAGCAGAAGTGGTATTGCCAGTAACTGTAACGCAAGCTGCAGTGGAATAGTATACTCCAGCAGTAGTAGCAGCAAATTCTACAGCAGCAAATACAGATACTTTAAATGTAGCTGCTACAGGAAGTTATACAGTAACTGCAACTGCAAAAGATAAATATGGCATAGCAGTAGCAGGCTATACTTTCAAAATAGTTGTAACTGTTACAGATAGTGACGCTACTACAAATGAAACTTACACAATTGACGAAGTGGCATATGCTGCTACAGCAGCTGCAGCGGCGTTGACTACTACAACAGACGAAAATGGTGTGGTTACATTTGAAATAGAAGTTCCGGCACTTGTAGATGAAAATGATGGAGTCTCTGTCCAAGTAACATTGAACAATGGAGAAACTAAAGTAGGTGAAGCAATTGAATATACTAAATAAATGAAATAATTAAAGGAATAGGCCTCATATCCCAATCTGGGGTATGGGGCTTTTTATATTTCTTAAGAAAGTGCATTAATTTTTTAATAAAATAAACTCTTGATTGGTAGAAGATGCAAGGGATTTGAAAGAAATGTAAAAGTGTACCATTTGAGTTCGCAAAAAAATCATAAGACTTTAAAGCTCTTCTAAAAAACCTTAATATTAAAGCACAGAAATAAAAATCCAAATCTGCTTAAATAACGTAGTAGGCTTTGATTTAGACCTTTTCTTAGATATAACTTGACCTTCATATAAAGCTAGTTGGCTTCTAAGGGCCAAAATTTCCAAGTCTTTCTCTGCTGATGAAATAAAACGAAGTTTAAGTAGTTGAAAAGTAATAGTCATCCAGCCTCTACGATAAAAAAGCAAGGGAATAAAGAAATACATACAATACCTCCCGAATTTTCATTAACAGCTATATCGGTATGTAAGGTGGGAAATTTGAACCAAAGATAAACCAGGGTAAACCAAGGGGACGGTTCCTGTGGTTTTAAGCGATACTAAAAGTTTTAAATCACCCAAGAACATATGTTTGATATGAGTTGATTTTATGATATAATTTATACAGTGGATGAAATTGATAGGCAATAATGTGTATATACGATAATTTTAAGAGAACTACGAAAAGGTGCATTGCTAGAAAAATATACACAATTTCGATTAAATAATTTGATGGCAATATGACCATATGCTATAATTAGAGTAAGCAGGTGAAGAGATGAAGATACAAAATCCTCATGATAAATTTTTTAAAGAAACCTTTTCAAAAATAGAAGTGGCAAGGGACTTTATGAATAATTATTTGCCACAAAGTATTATAAATATTGTTGACTTGAATACGCTAGAGCATCAGAAAGATAGCTTTATCAATGAAGAGCTACAAGAAGTATTTTCAGATATGCTTTTTAGGGTAAATATAAATAAAAGGGAAGGATACGTCTATTTCCTTTTTGAACATAAGAGTTACACTAGCAGAAATATATCTTTTCAGCTATTAAAATACATGCTGGAAATATGGGAAGCTAAGGTCAAAAAGGAAAACTCTAATGAGCTTCCAATTGTTATACCGCTGGTGATTTATCACGGAAGTGATGAATGGAATATTAAGACCACATTGGGAGAAATGATAAATGGCTATAAAGAACTTCCGGAAGATGTGAAAAAATATGTTCCTGATTACGAGTATCTTCTTTATGACCTTTCAAGGTATACGGATGAGGAGATAAAGGGAGAGGTACAGCTAAGGATTTTGATTACCATTTTTCGAGATGTATTCACAAAAGATAATAAGGCAATAATAGAGACAGTTCTGAGAGCAGCAGAGCATCTTGGAAAGTTGGAGAATCAGCAGACAGGGATTGAATATTTTGAGACTTTTTTAAGATATATTTTGAATGCCAGTCATAAATTAACAAAAGAAGATATTGAAGATATTATTAAGAAGGTTGAAACGAAATATCCAGAAGGGAGTGAAGTTGTAATGACTTTAGCTGAACAATATAGAGAAGAAGGCGAATTGAGAGGCGAATTGAGAGGCGAGACTAAGGCTCTTACCAAAGCAGTAATAAGATTATTAACTAAGAAATTTGGGAAAGTGCCAGAAGAAATAAAGAATAAGATATCAAAATTAGATGCTGATGTTTTAGAGGTTATAATTGATAGTATTTTTGATTACGAAAAGATAGATGATGTTGAAAAATACTTGTAGTGGGATTTCCACTTCAAAAAGTCCATCAGGACATAAGAAGAGACTAAAACGTGCTGTACCCTTCAAAAAGTCCATCGGGACATAAAAGAGACTAAAATGTACAAAATCACCATAGAAATTAGTGTAAGGATTAGGCAAAAACAAAGGTAGGGTTCTGCCACAGGTGATTTATAGAAAAAAGGAAGGCATGACGAATAAGTCTTCATAGAACAGGTAAAAACAATATATAGAATTAGTTAATAAGATTAAGCAACCCTATTGTACGCGTGGTATAATCCATTTAAAACAGGATTTGCTTGTATTTTAAAGTTTTCAATATCTACAGGTACGTAGGTGGGTTTCGCTATAGGTGTTTTACCAGCAATACCTTGATG
>JAAYPF010000032.1 GCA_012519925.1 Clostridiaceae bacterium | reverse complement strand
TTGTCGAACGATCAAAAATAGTAAACATTGTACTTATAGATAAAACAAAGCCAAAAATCACAGCACTTAAGATTTCTTCCGACTCTATTTTCCCAAAATATCTGAACATCTTTAATACATTAATAAATTTCTTCATGATTTCCTCCACTATTTGAGAATACTGCACATAATTTCTTCTACAGAAGGAAGCCTTCCGTGATTTGAAAATCTTTCACAGAGTGCCTCTTTTTCTTCCGAACATAATATTTCCCCTTGATCCATAATCACAATATAATCTGCAATCTTGTCTAAATCACTTGTAATATGCGTGGAAAATAAAAGGGTGTGTTCTTCATCTTCCATAAATTCCTGTAAGACATCCAACATTTCCACCCTAGATACTGGATCAACTTCACTAGTGGGTTCATCAAGCACAAGGATTTCGGGTTTTCTGGCAAGGGCAAGGATAAGCATAAGCTTTTTTTGCATCCCTCTAGAATAGCTTTTCACTTTTTGACTTCCATCTAAACTAAATAACTCCATTTTATTTTTATAATATTCCATATCAAATTTAGGCTCGATACCTTTTATAACTTCCGCCAAAACATCAGGCTTTGCTGCTAATGAAAAATTAGGTTTATCAAAGACAAAAACAGCCTTTTTTCTAACTTCATCAATATTTTCCTCTAAGGATATTCCACCTATTGCTACACTTCCTGAAGTATAAGATTTTGCACCTGCTAATAGTCGAATCAACGTGGTTTTACCCGAACCGTTTCGACCAACTAATCCGGTAATGCATCCCTTTCTAACTTCAACTTCTACGTTTTCCATTTTAAAGTTCCCTTGAGCCAAATGTATGTTTTTACACATAATTGCAGTTTCTAACACGCTATTCCCTCCCTTTAGTCTGCATTCTCCTAACGAAAATTAATATATTTGACCTTTTTATTCTTAAGTATCTTGTTGCGAATACAACTCACTTAAAATTCTGTCTATATCTTCTTTACCTATATTTACACTATCTGCATAGGATTTAATGTCAGAAAGTTGCTCTTTAATTAGTTCTAAGTGCTTTCTCCTAATACAATCATGGTCTAATCTTGCTACAAAAACACCTTTCCCAGGCTGACTTACCAAAATACCTTCCTCACAAAGATCTTCATAAGCACGTTTGGTTGTTATTACCCCCACCTTAAGTTCTCTAGCCATAGCACGAATAGAGGGAAGCTGTGTATCGGGCATAAGTACTCCAGACAAGACCTGTTCACGTATTTGATTCTTAATTTGTTCATAAATTGGTATCTGTGAGACTACCGATATCAATATATTCATATTTACTCCATTCGTAGCCAATTATTTCAATAAAATCATTTTTGTATCTACTGTATTTATATCATAGATACAGTTATTTGTCAATATATGTTATAGAATTTCTTTTCATAGAAAAGTCCAATATTTTTAGCCTATTGTATATCTAAAAATATTGGACTTTTCTTCAATTAATGATATTTCACACAACTCATTATCCTAAAAAAAATTTGCTTCGTTCATGAATTTTCTTCTTCGCTAGGGAAGTCTATGGTTCCCTTCTATGGATACTGCACATACTAGGCTACTATACTCAAATCTACTTGAAGCAAATCCTCAAGCTACCCAAAATACATATCAATTACCAAGAGGAAGAGTTTTTATAATACCTAGTAAATAACTCCTCAATATGGCAAAGTCAATGGCATCAATATCACCACTACAATTAACATCAGCGGCTTTTATACCATTGGCATAGGGAAACTCCTTACTAAAACCAAGTAAATAGTTTCTAAGTAATGCAAAATCAATTGAGTTTATGTCCTTGTCTCCATTAATATCCCCATAAGCAAATTCATCCTTTGATGGTGTTGGAGAAACATTTATAGGCAAACCTTTATTATTGCTTAAGAACGCATCTAGAGCAATTGTAGGTCTTCCATTAATGTTCCATGTACCTTTTTCATAATGTGCCCAATTGTAGCATTGGGGTTCCCAATAAAACACACCAAGACCCTTACCATAAGAAACCGAGTCAACCTTTTTTAGCAAATCTGTTATCAGCTCCTTTGTTTCATAGGGGGAAGTATTATCCATTCCCACTTCGCAAATCATAACTTCTTTTCCATATCTCGATACCATATCATTCATGTTATAAAGGCACTGATTGCTCATAGTTGACCAATTGCTTGCATCTGGATAGAGCGACATACCTATTACATCATATCTTGCATTATAGGTTTTTAGCCCATCAAACATCCATCTGAATAAGCTATTGTCATACCCATTAGATAAATGTACAATAACCTTAGTTTGTGGAAATATCGCTTTTACGGCATCATGTCCGCTGTTTACCATCCATGCAAAATTCCTCATGTTAGTTGAAGCCTTTCCATCTTCCCACAGCATGCCATTGTTGGTCTCATTTCCTACCTGCACCCATTCCGGCGTTACACCATTTGATTTTAGTGCGTTTAGGACCTCATAGGTGTGGTTATATACAGCGGTATACAACTGTTCTGTGCTATAGCCTGACCATGTTGCAGGTTTATACTGCTTCCCAGGATCCGCCCATGAATCACTATAGTGGAAATTAATCATGATCCGAAACCCCATATTGCTACAGCGTTTAGCCATTTCAACCACTTCATCTTTACTGCAGTGACCGCTGTATGGATCGTTTGAAGGATTAACCCACACTCTCAAGCGAATTGAATTAATTCCATGCTCCTTTAGTATCTGAAGACAATCTTTTTGCACTCCATTATCGTCATAGAATTTATACCCCATAGCCTCCATCTGTGGAAGCCAGCTTACATCAGCACCATTTGCAAAGGAAGCTGCTTTAGTTGACACCGGAAACAATATTGATAAGCAAAAATTAAAAACAGTTGATAAACAAAAAACTATCAATAAGCCAAACAAAAACACTTTTCTTTTCATACATTTCCCCCCATACACACAAAACTTATCAATCATTGTAATTTACTTAAAAAGCCGACAGCACTTTATAATGCTACCGGCTTTACAGAAAAGAAACTGCTACGATAAATAGAATGTAAACTACTTTCTTCTTCCTAATATTCTTAAGATATATAAGAACAAATTAACAAAATCAAGATACAGGATAAGTGCTCCTAACACGGCTACATTTCTTTCCTTTTCGGTACCTGTATACTTCATGCTGATAGCTTTTATCTTTTGAGAGTCATATGCTGTAAGTCCAAGGAAAATCGCAACTCCAACAAAAGATATTATCCAGTATAAAGCAGTACTTCTAAGAAAAAGATTAATTATAGAAACTATAATTAGACCGAATAGACCCATTAGGAATAATGAGCCTAAGGAGGTTAAATCCGTCTTAGTCACTAGCCCGTACACGCACATGAAGCCAAAGAAACCTGCGGTCATAAAAAACGCCAAAGCCACTGAATTCCCTGTATAAGCTAAAAATATTACCGATAGCGTTATACCATTAAGTACCGAATACATAATAAAAGCTGCCGCGGCCATACCATAGTCCATATGCATAGCTCTGCTTGAAATAAACCAAACAAAGACAAGCTCAAGAATAAGAAAACCTAAAAAGGTAAACCTACCCGAATACAACATCTTTACTATAGCCTCACTTGTCGCAATATACTTTGCGGTCAGCCCAGTAATAATTAATCCTATAAACATCCAGCCAAATACTCTTGCCATTTGGGCTGAAAGGGCACTTTTACTATCTATTGCACCATCTTCATAATTATAACCATTGTAATTATCCATTTAATAATCACTCCCTTGCCATATATTTTATTAATACACCCTATATTTTATTAATATTATATCATATTTAATAATAATTGGGATATATTTTTATTCTGATGATTTTACTTAAGGGAATTGCTAAAAGGTATTCAGGAAAAATCGCTACACAGTTATGATAGCATTAACTGTTATGGCACAATCAATTGCAATGAAGAAACTAGTTAGTGAAGTTGTAAAGGAATAATACAATTAATAGCCAAGATACTATTTTTCGTATATACACTGCACCAAAAAAGGAGTTGGCAACTCAACTCCTTTTTTATTACGCTCTTTTTGGTGAAATGAAAGGAGCAAAAACGAAGGGGCTCAATGCCCCGTAGTTATTATTTTTTAGTTCTCAAATAATCGGCAAAAGCTCTGTCGGCACTTCCTATGTGCTTGACAAGCCAATCAATTACAACTCTGTTTACCGTTATTACAAAATTTAGACTAGGACCTTCAGATTCTAGTTTTTCTTTTAGCCTCTCATATTCCTTAATAAATCTATCGTGAGCTGCTTTATGATTAGTATATTCCGGATAGCCATTTTCTATCTGAAGCTTTTCCTCATCTGAAAAGTGTGTTTCTACATATTCCCCAAGATATTTAATTGTATTAAATACTTCTTGTTTACCTTTTTGAGCATTGCAAGCCTCCAAAAGATCGTTGATTTTGTCAAAAAGCTCCTTGTGTTGCAAATCAATCTTTTTAATGCCTATTTCATAGCTGGTTCTCCATTCAATAGCCACAGACTATCCTCCTCATCTTTAGTCTTCAATGATGCAAAAAAATTCATTAATTAATAAATATAGCTACAAACCCAATAAAACTGCCTTTTGCAAAACACCTATTAACCAATTATTTTTTGAATCACCTAATATAATTCTATGTTCTAAATTCTACAATCTTATTCCCCTATTGCTAATATTTTGCCGGTTTTGGGATTTATATAAACAATCCAGTAACCAAACGCCCCATATACAGGTGTATTTCCTTCAATTTGAGCCCATCGGCATGCATTCCCAAAAGGTTTTTCATCCACCCAGTACACCCCTGGAATCCCACAAACAATATAATCCTTCTGCCGGATATCATCTCTGTAGACTCCGACAATTAAGTGATTATATTTGTAGTGAGCCATTAAAACCAAAGGATTAAATAGAACAGGTATTTTTATACCAAATTTATATAATATGTTATTCAAATGGATTGGACTGGTAACTTTCCACCAGCTATAATCCGTTCTTTTAACCGAAAATGGCACATACTTTTCAAAAGTCAAATCAAATTGTTTGGTCACTTCTTCATATCCAAATTCCTTCACTTCCGGCTTATCAGAATTTTTATTATTAACAAAGATACAATTCATACAGTTTGTATTTAAATTTATATTATCTTTGCTGTCATCTGTGTACATATCAAAAAGCTTATTTCCATCATAGGAAGAATAACTTTTGTCATTTACCTTAATAGTTTTCTCATTTATTTGTTTGTCCTTTAGCGGCTTCTCTTCCACAGCTATTTCTTCTACAGGTTTTGATTCATCACTTATTTTATTTTCTTCTAGAAACTCTAAAGGCTTTTCACTATCAAGCCCGGCTTCATTTTCCACCTCAACTTTGTTGTTCTCTGAATCCGGTTTTTGTTCAACTGATAGATTGTTATTCTCAACAATTATTTCCTCATTACCAGCTTCCCCTTGCTGCTTTTCAATAGGATTGCCGTCTTTTGTATCCTCCTGTTTTTCGTTGGATATCTTCTGTTCCTTATCGGTAAAGTTGATAGATATATCGTCAACTTTATCAAATTTCTTTAATGGTTTCACATTGGATTTTTGTTCTTGTAAAATGTTATTTAACTCCTGTCTCCAGTCAACTTTACCCTCTTTATATGCCACTAAAGGACAGATGCTATAGTTGTTTTCCAGATCTATGTACTTAGCTAAGACTGCAATTACATTAAATTTATCAAAGGCTAGTTTTGTGTTGTTAATATCATTAGGATCAAAAGCCCACTCTAAGTCACCTCTATTTTTATTCAACTTAATATTTCCCACTTGTACTGGAACCACCTGCTTATTGTCAGACTTTATAAGAAAGAGCTGATACTGAATTTTACCATTGTCTTCAGATAGATTGTTTACTTGACAAAACAGTTTTCCTTTGCCTTCTCTAATTTCAACTTTCACGTGACCTGAAGGTTTTTGCTCTGTTCCATATCCGATATCTTCCTCATCAAAAATAAAGAAACTCCGTTGATACTTTAACTTATTACCCATTATATAACCCTCCCTCTACAAAATATACAATCAGTTTTTCAAATCCCGGACTGTATGGTTTTTATATATTTCCTATGTTAAAATATTTTTCTTAGTACACATACTTTGTACTCATACTATATATATGTTGCAATAAAAAAAAATAAACCGTTTATGAATTAATAACACATAAACGGTTTTCAAAAATTTATAAAATTTTAGGTTTCAGTATCATATTTAGCTCTTAGCTATTTTATAAGTAATCTATACAATATTCTCCCTACATTCCTTTTAGGAGAATTGATTGGACAAATTTGCAAACTGTTCTATTGAAAGAGTCTCCCCTCTTGCATTTTCATTTATATTCACAGAACTTAATATTTCCCGTATCTCTTCTTTATTCTTGTTTAACGCTCCGGAATTGGACAATGCATTCAATAGAGTCTTTCTTCTTTGCCCGAAGGATGCCTTGACAACTTTAAAAAACATATCTTTGTCCTTTAAGTATACAGGCGGTGTTTCATTCTTTTTTAACTTTATAATAGTAGAATCAACTTCTGGCTGTGGAACAAAACAATGGGGAGGAACATCAAAAACTTTTTCCGGTTGTGCATAATACTGAACTGCAACCGATAATGCTCCGTAGTCCTTACCTCCTGGTTTCGCCACCATTCTTTGTGCCACCTCTTTTTGCACCATAAAAACCATTAACTCTATGTCGTTGTCTTCCTCTAATAGCTTCATAATAATAGGTGTAGTTATATAGTAGGGTAAATTTGCCACAACTTTCTGTCTCATCCCCTGATTGTTCACTGTTATATCTTTTACATTAACTTTCATAATATCTTTATTTATTATTTCAAGGTTTGAAAAGCTTTGAAGATGGTCTTTTAGAGCTGGTATAAGGTGTCTATCAATTTCAACCGCTATAACTTTACCTGCCCTAGTAGCAAGTTCTCCTGTCATGCTCCCTACTCCCGGCCCTATTTCGATGACCAGGTCATCTTTAGTAAGCTCTGCTGTATCCACAATACGTGAAACTACATTTCTGTCAGTAAGAAAGTTTTGTCCTAAAGATTTTGTCAATCTGATCCCATACTTTTTAATCAACTCTTTTGTATTTAGTCCCATTTTTTCAGCTCCACATTCAGAATAAAAACTGCGGGGCATCGAGCCCCTTCGTTTT
>JAAYPF010000236.1 GCA_012519925.1 Clostridiaceae bacterium | reverse complement strand
TTAGCGTAGAATTCCGTAGCCTTTCATGACCACAGCCAAACTGGACTATCAAGCACAACAATATTGTAAGTGACTATATATACTTAGTCTTATATTAAAATATATTGAAAAATGGGGAAACTCAAAGTTTTATAAAAAAAGTTGAAGAGGTGTTTATTATGGATTGTTTTTTGCTGATAACCTCTGATGTCCAAAATAAGCTAGCGGTTTCAGAAATTTTAAAATGCAATGAATACACGGTCAGATTTGGTTTGGTGTTGTCTCAAGTTGAAGCACAGGAATTGATAGAGACACGTAACGAAGCATTAAACCGAAATGGACGTATTGAGTTTGGCGGTGGGATTATTGACAAAATTATAAAAGAATTTTGTGATTCTCCTTTTCTGTATCAGGCCAATTATGCTGAAACTCTAAATGATTTAGTAGAAACTTTTTATTATTTTAAAAATGAATCTCAAGATAGATTGAGTGATGATGAATTGATTTCATTAATGAAAAAGTACTTTGACTCAAATTGCGGAGGCTCTGTTGAATTGCTTCAAAATCGTGAATTAGAAGCAATTGCAAAGAATATTCGCTATGGTATTAGTGATTATGAAGATATAAGTGACCAAGCTGATTACTTTGACGAGGAGGAAGAAGATTTATGAATAGTATAGAGAAACAACAACCTATAAAAAGAGAGAGTTTAAGTGAAGAGCATTATTTTCAGTCTTTTATTCAGGAGGCGCATCGTTTGAAGTTATTATCCGAAGCTCAATTAGAGGATATTCAAATGCAAAGTGTTAAACTGTTGGTTAGACAGACCCAACGCTATAATTCAGGTGATAGTAGTTCAGTTAGAGTGGAGGTTGCCCAGAGTATATTTCAATCTGCTTTGTACAGCATTGGAGTTTATCTTAAAAGTTTACCCGATACTGATATGGGTTTATCAGAAATAATAAACACTCCTTTGGAAGAATTGCACAAAAAGGGTAGAAAGCTTATTGAAAAGAAAATAAATATAGCAAGACACCTACTTCATCTGGTACAACAGGAACGCATAGAGACAGAAAATATAGCATACAGGGATACTATTGATAAAGGATTAAGTGAGTTTTTTTCAGCTTACGATGCTGATTTTTCAGCCCATGATACCGCATGTTCGATAGATTATCCTTTAAATATTGATAAAATGGAAATGGTAGGCATAGAGTATATTTTAGATTACCTTCAAAAACTCTATTGGGAAAATAAATTCTGTAAAAAGTTTTCTAGTAATGATATAGCCTGTGTAATGAGGGGCTATGATGAAAAGTATACCGATTTACTTGTCAATATATTCAGAATTGTATTTACAAATACGTTAGGGTGTACCTTATTGGGTAAAAGTGCTGAGGGCCCAAAAATTGATTGTATGGACAGGGAAAAATTACAGCATAAGCTTCAGTATTTATCACAAGATCAATTATATGAAGTATTAGAGGCTGCTTCAATAAAACTTTGCAAACAGTTTGACTTAACAAATGATTTTTTTCAAAATTATATTTCTCAAACTATAAGAGATATTTGCGAGAGATTAAATAATGCGTTGGAAAATGGTCGGTTGGAAAGTATATTTGTAAGCAGTAAGGAAAAAACTATAAAGCCTGTTATTCATTTTATGGATGGAGATAAGATGGAGGATGAATTGTTTAGAAAATTGGCTAATGAAATTAGAGAGTGTCGGTTTGTAACAGATAAGATATCAATTATACACAGAGACATTCATAGTATTTCTGATTTGGTAGATATATTAGAAGCAGATTGCTTGTTTGGCAATGAATTTGCGGAATTGTTTCAGGTGTTGGGAGATAATGAGCTTGCAATGCTGTTTAACTTGCTTCCTATAAATAAGACAGATTCAAATTTAGAGGAAAGTGAAAAGGAATGGCAATTAAAACTTGATGATTATTTAGAAGGAATTGAGTCTAATCGAAAGAATAATATAATTGAACTTGCTGATAAAATTGAAATGATATAATTATAAACTCAATGGAGATGAAATTATGGATATAATGAGGTATAATCTTTTATGAAGAGTATACTTTATTCTATTAATTGATGTAAGAGGTTAGGGGATAATGGTTATGAAATTAAACTTAAAATATTTGATAGCCTTTTTTATTCTGTTTGTAACTGAAATTTTTATTGCACTTTTTGTAAAGGATAAAATTATACGACCTTTTATTGGAGATATTCTAGTGGTAATTTTAATGTATACCTTTATTAGGGGTATATGGAGTAAGCCTATAAAAGGTCTTCCAATATACTTGTTTTTGTTTGCTGTTGTGGTGGAAATAACTCAGTATTTTCATCTGGTAGACAGGTTGGGGCTGGGGAACAATAAGTTGATGGCTACTATAATGGGGACTTCTTTTGATGTAAGAGATATTCTGTGCTATTTTATCGGAGCTGTCCTTTTGATTATATGGGAGAACTTTTACAACTCACAACCCAATAAATCTTAAACTTTTCTTAATACTGACCTTGAACATAAAAGTACATCTTTATTTAACATAATCGCATAATTCTGAATACTAATAGATAGGAGACATTATGAAGCATGGCACTAAAGTTCTGCTATGCTTAGAATTTAGATAAGCTTTTATGGGGTATTTTAGATGTTCGGATCTATGAAACTATCAAAAATCTTTCAGGAGGCAAAACGTATTCCTTTCGATGACTCTTCTAAAATTGTCCTAATGAGTGACTGCCATAGAGGAGATGGAAGCTGGGCAGATGGTTTTTCTAAGAACCAAAACATTTACTATGCTGCTTTAAGCTACTACTTTAATATGAATTATACATATATAGAATTAGGAGATGGAGACGAACTGTGGGAAACTAATGAACTTTCCGAAATAATGGACCAACACAGTGATGTCTTTTTTTTGCTATCTAAATTTATTATGCAAAGACGAGTTTATTTCATTTTTGGAAATCACGATATAGTAAAGAAAAATAAAGGCTTTGCGAGAAATAGTAAATATCGATATATGGATCGGAGAGGGAAAGTCAATATTTCATTGTTTGAAAATGTAGAGTTTCATGAAGGCTTAGTTTTAAAGCATGTTGTTACGGGTAAAGAGATATTTTTGGTACATGGACATCAGGTATCCTTTATGAATGATAGGTTTTGGTGGTTGAGCAGATTTTTAGTGAGATATCTGTGGAGACCTCTTGAGTTATTAGGGCTTAATGACCCGACTAGTGCAGCAAAAAATTATAGGACTAAAGCATCTGTTGAAACTAAATTGATAGATTGGGTAAAAAAAGAAAAACGCATGATGATTGCAGGACACACCCACAGACCGGTATTTCCTGAAGTTGGAGATTGGCCATACTTTAATGATGGCAGTTGTATTCATCCCTATGGAATTACCTCTTTAGAAATTGAGGATGGAAATATTACACTTGCACAATGGAGTATAAAGACAAAGGAGGACGGTACATTATTTGTAAATAAGGGAATAATTGCAGGTCCTGAAAAATTGGCAAATTATTGTTAAGAATTATAGATACTACTTAACATGTTAAGCTTACAAAGCATATGATATTATGAGATATCTAACTTTGCGGAGGATTTCAATATGTTTAATTCCATGTATAGAGCAGGTATGCAATACCCTAATGTTGTGGCATTTGTAAGGGGCGATGTAAATGGTGACAAGGTGATAGACAATATATATTTGACAGGTACAAGAACTCCCACTAGCCCCTTTGTCCAAAATATAACACTTTTAATACAGGATGGTAGGACAGGAGTTACTACATCAGTACCGCTTAAGGAAAATGCAGGTTATGATCCAACCCTGCTTTTAGCTGACTTTACCGGTGATGGTGTTAAGGATATACAGATTGGTATTGCATCGGGTGGAAGTGGAGGTACTATGTATTACTATATTTACTCATACATAAACAATATACCTCGGTTGATATTTGATTTTAATTTGTATAACGAACTTTTCAAATATGAAGTTACTTATAAGGATGACTATAAGGTTGAGTTTATAAGCAGGCAGAACAATGAAAGATATATTATTGATCTGACTTATAAGGGGACTGAGTATTTAAACGAGATATATGATAAAAACGGTAAATTGAGGGAACCTATTGAGGGCTTTGTAAATCCTATAAGCGGCTTGTATCCCATAGATTTTGATTCAAACGGTGTATATGAATTGCTTGCATATCAAAGAATAGCTGGAAGATACAACGCTGATGCCATAGGGTATGTGCAAAACACTTTGAAGTGGAATGGCACAGTATTTATGTTAAGTAATCAGAACGTAGCAATTTTTGGTAAACAAGTGTAAGGGCAAGACAATGTACATTGATATGCTTAAAAAACTATTCCCATTACTAATACAGTTAATATAGATCCAAGAGCTACAAGCACAAGACTTTTTTCCATATAAGCAAGAATTAAAGCGACAACAGTGCCAAATAGAGCTGTTTTATAGTTGCCGGTAGAATTTATAATATCCGGGAAAGTTAGTGCCCCTAAAACTGCATAGGGAACGTATTGCAAGAAGGATTTTATATATTTTGACTTTATCTCTTTTCTAAAAATAGATATTGGCAGTACTCTTGGTATATAAGTAACAAGAGCCATTAATAATACTGCGATTAAAGTATATGACATATTCCTACTCCTTTCTCTCGTCCTCTATTGGCCATAAGGCAGCTCCTGTTCCGGCACCTAAAATAGTAGCGATAATAACTCTAAAGCCACTTGATATAAAACTGAATAACGGAATGTACTTAAGCAACATATTTATTCCTATTGAAACAAGTATAATCATTAAAATAGATTTGGATTTTCTAGCAGGTGGTATAATAATTGCAATGAACATAGCATATAGGGCTATTCCCATTGCGTTGCTAATGGATTGCGGCAATGCAGAACAGGTGAAAGCTCCTAAAGCTGTACCAAAACTCCAGCCAACTATGGGACCTGTAATTAGTCCCATCATATAATAATATGATAGTTTTCCCTTTTCTACCGATGCTATTGAAAAAGTTTCGTCGGTTATTCCAAAACCAAAGATTAGTCTTTGAAGTAGCGAAATACCCGGATTTATCTTTTGGGATAATGAAAGGGACATCAACATGTATCGTATATTAATTATAAAAGTAGTCAAAGTGATTTCAAAAAAACCTGCACCTTCTATAATGAGATTTGTACCCGCAAATTGTCCTGCGCTAGTCAGATTTGTCAAAGAAATAAACACTGCCATTAGGGGTGAGATGCCACCGTTTACAGCCATCAAACCAAAGGTAAAGGACACAGGTATATATCCTAATGCAATTGGAAAGCCCCTTTTAAAACCATAAACAAAGTCCTTTTTGTTAGGTAGATATGTACCCATGCACTAAAGTTCTCCCTTCGAAATTAATTCAAATAAATACATATTCAGATACACTCCATTGCTACTAATAAGCTTGTACTTTTGCACATGTAGAATATTATAATACGAATCAATAAAATTAGCTATAAGGTTGTAATACTAATCCACCATAAAGGCATAATAAATTTGATTACATCATACTGCGGCAAAGCCGCAAGAATTCAGAATTTAAAATACTTTGACAATATGCCTATAGTAATTTACTAACTTCTTCTAAAAGAAGTTTTAGGTCTGAAACGTCACAATATTTAAGAGCCCTTGTAAGAATTAGATAATATCTGCATTCTTCAAGAGAACCACGTGCAATATTATAAAAACGCATTTTATCTCTTTTGCTATGTTTACGAAAACCTTCAGCTATATTAGCAGTTATTGATACATCGGCATGCCTAAATTGTGATGCTAGACTATATATTTCATGCTTTGGAAATGGGACCTTCTGTTGAAGTAAAAAAGAACAGAGAAACTAAAAAACTAGAACTTATAAACGGACAAAGAAATAGTCTTCGATATTAAGAAACGTCCATTTGTAGTCAGAATAAAACATCGTATGAAACAAATATCTATAGTTATCTTCTTTTTATAAATATTACAACACTTTCCATCTAATATGGACATGAAAATTTTATGACAACTTAAACTTTGTGCCTTTAAAACTCAATAATACCAAAAAATCGAAAGCAGCCATTCCTCATTAACAAGGAACGGCTGCTTTTAAAGTTGTTACTCCTATCCTGAGAATAACTCCTAAAAGAAGGAGTAAAGAAGAAACAATGTTGATAACAAAGAAGCAACAAGCGAAACAACTGTAATTTGAGTATTTATAGAAGGACCTGCCGTATCTTTAAACGGATCACCTACAGTGTCTCCAACGACAGCCGCTTTGTGAGCTGGTGAACCTTTACCTCCACAGTTTCCTGCTTCAACATATTTCTTAGAATTATCCCAAAGCCCTCCCGCATTAGACATAAGCAATGCAAGTAAAAGCCCCGAAGCTATATTACCAGTAAGGAATCCACCGATAGCTGAAACCCCACCAATAAAACCGACAGCAATGGTTGAAAAAATTGCTACAATTCCTGCAGGTATAAGCTCTTTTAGAGAACCTGTAGTTGCGATATCAATACATTTATCATAGTCGGGTTTTACACCCTCTTTGCCTTCTTTAAGACCTGGAATTGATTTCCACTGACGATGGATTTCCTCAACCATTCTTTGTGCATTTTTATCTACACCTAACATCAACATAGCAGAGAAAACTGCCGGGATGGCTACTCCTATAATGAGTCCAAAAAACACCGTAGGATTCATTATATCGAAGTGGCTGATACCTTCAACTCCTAGCTCTGCAGCTGCTGTGTTTACTTCACTCATGAAAGCACCTAAAAGTGCGATGACAGTAAGTCCTGCAGCACTGATAGAGAAACCTTTTGTTACTGCCTTAACGGTGTTTCCTGCTGAGTCAAGTTCATCAGCGATGGCAATAACTTTTTCGCCTAAACCTCCCATTTCTGCAAGACCTCTTGCATTATCAACGATAGGACCGTAGGCATCATTTGAAATAATCATTCCTACTATGGAAAGCATTCCTAATGCTGACATGGAAATACCAAACATTCCATAACCGGGACCAAGGGGTTCGCAAATATAAAAAGACAATAAAGCGGTAACGGCTATACCTATTAATGCCGGAAGAGCACTTAACAAGCCATAGGAAAAACCTGAAAGGATTGTAAAAGCGGG
Organism: Clostridiaceae bacterium; assembly: GCA_012519925.1. Lineage (GTDB taxonomy): Bacteria > Bacillota > Clostridia > Acetivibrionales > Acetivibrionaceae > Acetivibrio. Next base: position 1,437 of record JAAYPF010000236.1, on the reverse strand, counting down.
TCCGGATTTTGAGGCATTAGCAACTGCCTGAACTATTGGCTTGGCGTCGTTTGTAAAATAGTCGGAGGTAATACCGATCACAGTACCAACGATAAGTCCAATTGCAGTAGCACCCCAGACACGCCATTCGAGACCAAAAATATAAGTAGATAAAGCTGTTAGTACAGCGTAAATAGCTGTTGTTACGTAGGTGGAACTGTTAAGAGCTTTGTTTGGATCACCCTTTTCACCAATACGCGCAGTAGCTACACCAATTATTGATGAGAGAAGTCCTAATCCCGCATAGATAAAAACCATAGTAACATTTTTACTTATCAGACCACCTAAGGATGTAGCCATAACAAGTGCCGCAGACATTGAAGCAACATTAGAGTCGAAAAGGTCTGCACCCATTCCAGCCACATCACCAACGTTATCTCCGACATTATCGGCTATAACTGCTGGATTTCTAGGGTCATCTTCTTCCATGCCCAATTCTACCTTCCCTACAAGGTCTGCACTGATATCGGCAGTCTTTGTAAATATTCCGCCCCCTGCCTTGGCAAATAGTGCGAGCGAACTAGCACCAAAGCTAAAGCCAAGAACGGCACTTGCATCACCTATAAGCATTAGAACTAAAGTTACGCCAAGAAGACTTGTGCCGACAACAGCCATTCCCATTACTGCACCACCGCGGAATCCTGCCATAAAAGATGGTTTGACACCTTTAGTAGCAGCTTCTGCAGCCTTCATGTTTGCAATTGTTGCAACTTGTATACCTATTTTCCCTGCAAGTGCTGATAAAACTGTACCGAAAATATATGAAAGTGCCATAAAAATATTTTCGGAAATATTACCCGTGCTCCAAATTGGTTTTGGCAGCAAAATCACAATCAAAATAGCTGCCACTGCAGTAAAACGTGTTAATACAAGGTATTCGCGTTTCAAAAAAGTATTTGCACCCTTACGAATATATTCGCCTATTTCAGCAATACGGGCATTTGATGAAGGTTGCGACTTTACCCAAGTGTACAGCCAGGCTGCAACACCAAGAGCTAGGGCGGAGATTACTAGAGATACGATTTGAACCGCTTGTGTAGAGATTTCAAACATATGCTGACCTCCTTAGAAATTATGACTTCCTAGAATATTTTACTACATTGGAAGATATTATTCAATTTTTTATTTGTTATAAAAACAAATTAAAAACACAAATAAGTATTTTATGTTTTTTTGTACATAAATATTTTATTCATCATTGTAGAGATTGATACATGCATTCAGAAAATACTATAAAAAGTAATTTGAAAAGCAGTATAACTTTCTTTTTACCTTTGAGTTTCCCCATTTTTCAATATATTTTAATATAAGACTAAGTATATATAGTCACTTACAATATTGTTGTGCTTGATAGTCCAGTTTGGCTGTGGTCATGAAAGGCTACGGAATTCTACGCTA
>JAAYPF010000235.1 GCA_012519925.1 Clostridiaceae bacterium | reverse complement strand
TAGCGTAGAATTCCGTAGCCTTTCATGACCACAGCCAAACTGGACTATCAAGCACAACAATATTGTAAGTGACTATATATACTTAGTCTTATATTAAAATATATTGAAAAATGGGGAAACTCAAATTTTATTTCTCTGACATGTATTTTTTACCTACTAAGACCAAAGGCTAAAATGCAAATTCCTATACTATTAAATTATTATTAAGGAAAGTTTTATCAAAATTTCACTTCTCTTTAGATTACTCCACTTACATTTATCCAAACTCCGAGTAAGAAAATTTATCTCACTTTTTTATAACTACTTGACAACTGTTTATATTATGATTATACTGTTAATATAGAGTATAAACAGTTATGTGAGGTGGTGTGTATTTGGATATCATTATCTCTAATACAGCAGGGATTCCTATCTATGAACAAATTAAAGAACAGATAAAAGCTGCAATTTTTAGTGGTGAACTGATCGAAGGTGAGTTACTCCCTTCTATACGGCAACTGGCAAAGGATTTACAAATCAGCGTCATTACTACCATGCGTGCTTACAAAGATTTAGAGCAAGAAGGTTTTGTTGTGAACGTTCAGGGTAAGGGCTGTTATGTGCAACCCAAAAACCCACATTTATTGAGGGAGCAGAAATTCCGTGAAGTTGAGGAAAATTTACTTGCTGCCATAAATGCAGCAAAACTAGCTAAACTCTCAAAATCAGAATTAATGGATATGCTTCAGTTTCTTAGCGAGGAGGAAGGTTATGAGTAATATTTTAGAGATAAAAGCTGTTAATAAGGCTTTTGAAAAATTCTCATTGCAAAACATCTCTTTTTCATTGCCCAAAGGCTATATTATGGGTTTCATCGGTCAAAATGGTGCAGGAAAGACCACCACTATCAAATTAGTCTTAAACATGTTAACTGCTGATAACGGCTCTATCAAAGTATTTGGAAAAGACCACCTCCTGTATGAACAGGAAATCAAAGAGAGAATCGGTGTGGTAATGGATTACCCCTTTTACGTGGACGAATGGTCTTTATCGGATGTGGAGCGTTCTCTATTACCCTTTTATGCAAGATGGGATTCAAAAAAGTATAATTACTTGCTTCATCAATTTTCCCTTGATGCCAAGAAAAAAGTGAAAGAACTGTCTCGGGGTATGAAAATGAAACTGATGATTGCTGTAGCACTTTCCCACGATGCAGATTTACTCATTCTCGATGAACCAACCAGTGGATTAGACGCAGTAGCAAGAAATGAGCTAATGGATATTTTAACTAGCTATATGGCAGATGAAAACAAGTGCATATTGTTTTCAACCCATATCACCTCTGACCTTGAAAAAATTGCTGATTTCATTACTTTTATAGATAACGGAAGGATTATTTATAGCGATACCAAAGATGATCTGCTAGAAAATTATCTTCTCATTAAAGGTGGCTTAAATCAACTAAACAGCGAACAAAAGAAGCAAATTATTGGTTATCGTGAGCACAGTGTTGGTTTTGATGGATTAGTAGAAAAATCTTTGGTGCATTCTCTACCAAAATCCATCATTACAGAACCAAGTAGCTTAGATGAGATTGTAATACGTTTTAATATGGGAGGGAAAAAACATGAATAAAGTGATTTCTTTTATTCGCCTAGATCTATATACAATAAAACCTTATCGAAAATCATTGTACTTTTATATGGCACTTGGATTAATCATGGCAATTGCATTTAAATCATTATCCATATTGTCTAGTTTTTTTATGGTTAGCCTTGTACTTATCATGGCCTATCCCTTTACCATCAGCGAAAAAAACGGCATGGAGACTTTATATTCAACACTTTCTCTCCGACGCAAAAATGTAGTGATTGGTCGTTATGGCTTCGTTCTTTTTATAGAAACAATCTCCATTATCTATATGTCTGTTGTGGCGGCATTACTCTCAACCTTCTTTACAATTGATTTCTCGATGAAAGAGACTCTATTGACACTTAGTATGTTATCCATGGTTTTTTCGTTTATCATTTCGTTGCAATATCCGTTTTTCTTTCGATTTGGATATACGAAAGCAAGAACTCTTGCAAACATTCCAGTATTTGTTATTGTTCTTGCCCTAGGGATTCTACCTAACCTCATGGAAAAGTCATGGATTTTCCAGAGTTGGAATACATTTTCGCAAGTTGCAGAAGCAAACCCTATTCTGTTGTTTTTCTTGCCATTGGCTTCAGGAATGTTGGCGTTAACCGTTTCATGCTTCATCGCCTGTAGATTGTATGGGAAAAGAGATTTGTAGAAAAAATCATATATACAGCTACACCTTTTCTACATCCATAAAACCAGTAATATCAATTAATATAAGTTCATTCTGAGAATCTCTTATCTAAGCTACTTTAAATAATAAATCTCCAAAACAATTTTCATGAACAACAGTTCCAATTACCTTTAGATCCTGGTAGCCATAATTCTTCACAGTATATTATGCAGGACAAATATAGAAAGTTCTTAAGCATAGTCTCTAGAAAACCTTTATAATAAAGTTTTTACATGCTATTATTAGTAATCCCTTTTAGCTATGAGTATCCCTGAATTATTGAAATGAATTAGGTAAGTTGTTTTTTAAATAGCCACAACGATTTTGTAACAATTATTATGAGTCCTCATAAACTAATACTGTAATAACTAATAAGGGAGGACTGTCGATATGTCAGAAGATAGGTGCGGGTTTGGTGTAGGCTTTGGTTTTGGGTTTGATTGGTGCTGGATAATAATCATTGTAATTTTACTTTTATGCTGCTGTGGTAATGGCTTTGGTGGAAGCGGTTTTTCTTGTAACAAGTCTTGCTAAACTCCAATAAACACCCTGTTCTAAACTCACAGGGTGTTTTACTTGCTGAATATGCACTTCATAAAATTTTCCATTAATTCCGGCTTTCTAAGTTTGTATAAGCATATCTATCATAACTTTGGGTTTGCTAGAGATTGCTCGTTTTCTCGCTTTGTATCCGAATGAACGCCTATCAATTTTTGAATCGATTTCATTATATCTATTTCTTTTCTCTTTAAGAGCTCATGTGCCTAAACATTATATGAAAAATATGCTTTAAATGAGTAAACAAAAATCGCAACACAAAACATCAAAAATGTAATTTTTAAAAGAGATAACGGGCATAATAATAACGTATATAGTTGATTTATTGCTGATTTGCAAGATTTCAAGGTGGTTTTAGAACGCTTATTATGATATAATAGCAACTGACTAATTTTAAGTACATATTTTCTTGTACATAAGGGAGGGGGGAAAACTCGATCTTTCATGTCTATTACAAGAGATCGGGATAATAATCAATGAACGAAAAACAGTTAGGAAAGTATTTTAAGTATGATGACGGAAATATCTGGCTAGTCGAAAACGATAGGGATAACATGAAATTAGAGTACAGGGCCAAGAAAATAATTTCATCTGTAAAGTCTACTTATCAGCAGATAGATATAGTAGAATTATATGATTTTGGTAAATGCCTAGTACTTGATGGCGCTGTTCAATCTACTGTATTAGATGGGTATATATACAATGAAATGATTTCGCATATACCCCTTGTGACTCACGACAAACCTCAAGATGTTCTAATAATTGGAGGTGGGGATTGTGGTGTTGCTAATGAGGTATTAAAGTATGAGAACGTTCGGAAGGTGGATTTTGTCGAAATCGATGAATTGGTTGCGAGAGAATGTATTAAACACATCCCTGAAATTGCAGGAACCACATCTAAAGATAGCAGAGTGAATTTCATATTTGCAGATGGAGTGAAATTCGTAGAAGATAAAAAAGGCTGTTATGATGTAATATTAGTAGACTCATCTGATCCTATAGGTCCGGCGGTTCAATTGTTTTCAAGAGAATTTTACGAAAATGTAAAGAAATGCCTTAAAGAAGGCGGAGTAATGGCGTGCCAGAGCCAATCACCCATATTCAATAAAGACATTCTCAAGAATACCTATGGAATTTTGAATGAACTATATCCCATAGTAAGACCATATACAGCTGTTGTTCCAAGCTATCCTGGCGGTATGTGGAGTTTTACTCTCGCATCGTTAAAAAACGATCCGCTTAAGGCAGATACAAGTAAACTTAAGCCCAATACTAAGTATATTAACGAGGAAATTTTTCAATCATGCTTCAAATTGTCCAATATGTTTAAGGAGTCTCTAAAATAGTCTAAAAGCATTTATAAAAATGTTTATATATCAGTAACCCATTGTATTTTATACAATGAGCCAACATTCTGAAGCTTTCAGTACAACTAAACTCTATTCTATGCTAAATAGGATAGAGTTTTTTGTTGACTTATACTTGCTGGTAATTTCAATATTGCATGATTTACTAAGTCTCTAGCACTTATTTAACTATATGGTAATCTTTTGTATCATATCCTTGCATATTACAGCTGTGACTATGCACTAAATTACGTTCATATCCTCAAGACCATAAAAGACAATTTATTTTGGAAGTTCTTGACACAAAAGATTTCTTATGATATCGTTATGATATCACTAAGAAATAAATTTGTTATAGCATTGGAGGTATGTAGTTTGAAAGATTGTTGAATAACTGCTGACTATAGCAAATAGGCATAACAAAATAAGCCCACAAAAATGGTCTTTGAAAAAAGAATATTATATTAATGTCAGGTTATCTTCGGCATATCGGGAATT